>PMOM01000254.1 GCA_003161535.1 Caulobacteraceae bacterium
GCCCAATCGACCACCGACGACGTCCTGGGGGGCGTCGATCTTTCCGGCAAGCGCATCCTGGTGACCGGGACGTCGGCGGGCCTGGGCGTGGAGACGGCCCGCGCGCTGGCGGCGCATGGGGCCCAGGTGGTGGGCGCGGTGCGCGATCTGGAGAAGGGCCGCCGCGCTACCCAAGCGGTGCGGGACGCGGCGGCCAAGGGCGGCGGGCTGGAGCTGGTGGAGCTGGATCTGGCGTCGCTGGCCAGCGTGCGGGCCTGCGCCGACGGCCTGATGGCGGCCGGCCGGCCTTTCGACGTGGTCATCGCCAACGCCGGGATCATGGCCTGCCCCAAGGGGGTGACGGCCGACGGTTTCGAGACCCAGTTCGGAACCAATCACCTGGGCCACTTCGTGCTGATCAACCGCATCGCCTCCCTGCTGGGAGAGGGCGCGCGGCTGGTCAATCTGTCCTCGGCCGGCCACCGCTTCGCCGACGTCGATCTGAGCGATCCCAATTTCGAAATGACGCCGTACACGGAGTTTGGCGCCTATGGCCGCTCGAAAACCGCCAATGTGCTCTTCGCCGTGGAGTTCGACCGGCGGCACAAGGCGCGCGGCGTGCGGGCCGCGGCGGTGCATCCCGGCGTCATCCAGACCGAGCTTGGCCGCCATATGACCCCCGAGCTCATCGCCCAGCTGGTTCCGGCCACGCCCGCCCCCGGCGGGGCGCAGGGTCTGGCCGCCATGGTGTGGAAGACCATCCCGCAGGGCGCGGCGACATCGGTGTGGGCGGGCGTAGTGGCGCGCGCCGAGGCGGTGGGCGGGCGCTATTGCGAGGACTGCCACGTCGCGCAGATCCAGAACGATCCCAATGTGCGCGGCGGCGTGCGCGCCTACGCCCTCGATCCGGTCCACGCCCAGGCGCTGTGGGCCAAGAGCGAGGCTATGGTCGGCGAGACGTTCTGACGGCGAAGGAAAGCGCCTTAGGGCGCGGATTTTCGTCCGCGGATGAAGTGCATGACCACTGCGATGACGGCGATCACCAGCAGTATGTGAATGACGAAGCCGGTGACGTGAAACAGCACAAGGCCGAGCAGCCAGCAGACGACCAGGACGGCCGCGAGAATAATCCACATGTTCCCACTCCTTATTGATTCGGCCCGACGATAGCACGGCGGCCAAGCTTGCCGGTAGCATCGAACGGGCCAAGCTTCGCCTTTGTTCCGGTGAGGGCTGGTCGACATTCAGTTCAAGATGCGGCTCTATTGATCCACCCCTTCCGACTTCCCCTGAGAGGCGCGCCCCATGCCCCTGACCGACTATGCCGACCACGACGCCCTGGGACTCGCCGAGCTGGTGCGCAAACGCGAGGCCTCGCCGGCCGAGCTGGTGGAGGCGGCCATCGAGCGGATCGAGCGGTATAACGGGGTGCTGAACGCGGTGGTGCACAAGGCCTATGACGAGGCGCGCAAGGTCGCCGCCGGCGCGCTGCCGAAGGGGCCGTTCACCGGCGTGCCATTCCTGATCAAGGACCTGGGGGCGCAGGTGAAAGGCTGGCCGCGCACCTCGGGCTCCAACTACGCGCAGGTGGCGGCGGACGATCAGGACAGCGAGCTCGTCGCCCGCTACCGGGCCAGCGGCGTCGTGCTTGTCGGCAAGACCAACACGCCGGAGTTCGGCATTCCGGGAGTGACGAATTCCGAGCGGCTGGGGCCGAGCGGCAATCCGTGGAATCCGGAACACATCTCCGGCGGCTCCTCGGGCGGGGCCGCCGCGGCGGTGGCGGCCGGCATGGTCCCCATGGCCCACGCCAGCGACGGCCTGGGCTCGATCCGCATCCCGGCGGCCAACTGCGGCCTGGTGGGGATGAAGGTCACCCGCGACCGCACGCCGATCTGCGAAGTGACGGGCGGGGCCATCGGCTTCACCGTCCACCACGTCGTCACCCGCACGGTGCGCGACAGCGCCGCCATGCTCGACGCCACCGGCTATCCCCAGGCCGCCGATCCCTTCCAGGCGCCAGCCAAGGACGGGCCGTATCTCGACGAGGTGTCGAAAAGCCCGGGCAAGCTTCGCATCTTCTGGTCGGGCGAGACGCCGAGCGGGCGGCCGATGGGCGAGGAGATGATCGCGGCGCTGGAAAAGACCGCGGCGCTGCTCAAAGGGCTGGGTCACGAGGTGGTCGAGCGGGGACTCGGCATCGACTATCGCCTGCTCTACCGCGCCCAGGGCCTCGTCGGCGCGGCCAATTTTGCCGCCGGCATGCAGCGCTGGGCCGAGCAGCTGGGCCGCGAACCCAAGGACGGCGAACTGGGGCCCCTGGCGCGGCGCGCCTACGAGACCGGCCAGCGGGTGACCGGCCAGCAGGCGCTGTGGGGCTGGCAACAACTGCGGCTGATGAACCGGCAGATCCTTGGGGCGTTCGAAGGCTTCGATGTGTATCTGACCCCGACCATGTCGCGGACGTCGCCCAGGCTCGATTGGCTCAACCCGCTGACGGTGGATCTGAAGGAGTTCGACCGGCGCCAGTCGGACACCTATGGCACCACGCCGCCGTTCAACTTCACCGGCCAGCCCTCCCTATCCCTGCCCCTCTGGCAATCGGAAGCCGGCCTGCCCATCGGCATGATGTTNNGCGACGCTCTATCGCCTGGCCGGCCAGCTGGAGAAGGAACTGCCGTGGAAGGGGAGGCGTCCGCCGGTGTGGGGTTGAACCCTTCTCCCACGCCAGTGAGTGGGATCTGGCGAGACATTTAGGCGATCATGATCCTC
>PMOM01000251.1:0-1412 GCA_003161535.1 Caulobacteraceae bacterium
AGGTGGTGATCGACAATCTGGTGGTGCGACGCGTGAGCGGGCTTTAGATAGCCAATCGCGCCGAGGGGGAGGGCCATGGCCGGCCAGCTGGAATCGTTGGACACCGACGAAGGCCTGGCGCGACGGCGCCACCGCCATTGGTACGACCGGCTGATGATGCTTTCCGACGGCGTGTTCGCCATCGCCATCACCCTGCTGGCCGCCGACATCACGCCGCCAACGGTTTTTCATGGAGGCCTGGCGAGCCTGTGGGCGACCCTGGCGCCGCAACTGGACGCCTATGCCCTCAGCTTCGTGGTTATCAGCGTCTATTGGCTGGCGCACCGGCGCTTCATGGCCATGATCCTGACCGTCGATGCGCCGGTGACCATCCTGACGCTGGCTTTCCTGGGCCTCGTCGCCCTGCTGCCCGCCTTCACGCGCCTGACCCACTTCCAGATGGGCTCGGACGCCTCGATGCTGATCTATGGCGGGCTGGTGGTCTCCATCGGCGTCGCCCTGGCGGCGATGTGGGGATATGCGGCCCTGATCGCGGGGCTGGTGTCGGGAGAAGTTCCCACCTCTCAGCGCTGGTACTACTTCCTGCTCATCCTGCTGACGCCGCCCTTCTTCCTGCTGCTGACCCGGATTCTGCCGGCCGCGACGCCGGGCCTCATTCCGCTTACGCTGGTCGTCCTGTTCCTGATAGGCGCGAGCATGCGCCGGTGGATCGTCAGCCGGCTCGGCGGACCCTCGTGAGGCCTTACCGGGTGTGCACCGCGGCAACGGCGGGCGAGGTCTGTGACAGCCGTCCACCCACGCGAATGGCCTCGATCCGGCGCGCGCGGCCGCTGGCTTCGTCGGTCTCCACATAGACGCCGCACACCGTGGCCGGCCCTTCGGCCGGCTTGAAGCGGCCGCCGGCGATGCGGGTGGTGAAGCGGCGCAGCGGCTCTTCTTTCTGGTTGCCAATGACACTGTCGTAGTCGGCGCAGGCCCCCGCATCGGTTTGATAGGCCGTGCCGCCGTCTAGAATCTGTGCGTCGGCGGTCGGAACATGGGTGTGCGTGCCCACCACCAGGCTGGCGCGGCCATCGCAAAAGTGTCCCATGGCCATCTTCTCGGAGGTCGCCTCGGCGTGCATGTCGACGACGATGGCGTCGGCGGCCTCGCCCAGCGCACAGGCGGCCAGCTCGCGATCAACGGCGGCGAAGGGATCGTCCAGGGCGTCCATGTTCACCCGGCCCAGCAGGCTGATCACCAGGACCCGGCGCCCCCGCTCGGTTTCGAAAAGCTGGGCGCCCCGCCCGGGCGCCTCGGAGAAGGCGGGATAATTCAGCGGTCGCAGCAGGCGAGGTTCGCGCAGGATATAGGTCAGCGCCTCCTTCTGGTCCCAGGAGTGGTTGCCCAGCGTCAGGCAGTCGGCGCCGGCG
>PMOM01000251.1:1452-4207 GCA_003161535.1 Caulobacteraceae bacterium
ACCACGTCGCCGAAGAAGGCTATGCGCATGCGTTTTCCCTGACGTTCACACCTCGATATAGCCGTTTTCGGTGAGAATGGCGTCCAGGCATTGATCGTGCGGCTCGGTGGGAACCTCGTCGATCTCCTGGCCGGCGTAGGCCAGGCCAATCACCAGGACGAGTCCAGCCTGGCGCAGAAGCTCCAGGGTGCGGTCATAGCAGCCCGCGCCTTGGCCAAGTCGCCCTCCCCGCCGATCAAAAGCCAGGACCGGCGCGATGATCAGATCGGGGGTGACCGCCTCGGCCGAGGTGGGCGGCGCGAGAATGCCCAGGGCGTCGGGGACGAACCCGGCCGGGTCACCGGCGAGCCGAAAGACCAGGGGCGCGTGGGCGTCCACGGCCGCCGGCAGGGCCAGGGCGGCGCCGGCGGCGGCGAAGCGATCCATCAGCGGCCGAGGATCGAGTTCCGCGCCCACGGGATGATAGCCGCCGACCACGGCGAAGGCTCCCATGCGTTCCAACGGAAAGAGATCGGCCGCCCGCCGGGCCGCGAGCGGGCCATCGCGGGCCTGGGCGGCGCGCGATCGGCGCATGGCCGCGCGCAGGGCGGGCTTGGTGGTATCGGTGTTCAGGGGAGCGCCTCTAAGGCGAAGGGTGGCGGCGCCGCGAAGCCGTGAAGGTGGTTTACATCCCCTCGGACCTGGAAGACCAGGTGGGCGCCGTGTGTCCAAGACCACGATCCTGGACAGGGACAGCTCCCTAGGAGGGTGATTAAGGTCCCCGGGATGTGATGCCTTCGACGAGAGACGCAGCAAGACCCGCCGCTCTTCAAGGTAGGGGGCTTGGGGGAGAACCTCAAGGCCGGCGCGCCGCCCTCAAGCGGCGGCCATCGCCTCCAGCTTCTGGGCGGCGGCCTCCAGAGCCGCGGCGGCCCTGACGTCGGCGCGGGCCAGTTCCTCTTCGAGTTCGCCGATGCGCGCCTGGGCGGCGGAAAGCTCGGCCTTGGCGTCCCCCCGCTCGTCGGCGATCATCAAGGCGCCCAGCAGCATCAGCCGCGTCTCGCCCAACTGTCCGGCTCCGGGCGCCATTTCGCGCATCTTGGCGTCGATGAGTGCGGCCAGGGACCGCAGATGGTCTTCCTGTCCGTCCTCGCAGCCCACTACATAGGACTTGCCGTTCACCTCGATGGTCAGTTGCGCCATGCTCAGGCTCCCGCTTCGCCCAGGGCCGCGGTGATCTGCTCGATGGCCTTGCCCAGGGCGGCGGAGGCCTCGGCGCCGGCGGTCTCCAGGTCGTGTTGGCGTCCCCGCGCGGCGTCCAGATCGGCGGCGAGCTGAGCGCGGTCGGCGTCGAACAGGCCCCCCGCGTTGGCGCCTGCTTCGGCCACGCGATGGGTCAGGCGCTGTTCAAGCAGGGTGGCGGCGCGCTCCAATCGCCGGATCGCGAGGTCGAGGCGGCCATCCCGGCCGGCTTCCAGCGCCATTTGCCAAGCTCCCATCATTCGCCAGAGCCCAGTGTATAGACCGCGCCGGCCGCATCGGGCAAAGCCGATTGCGCCGGCGTCTTGACTTCCCGCCGCCCGCCCGCGAGACCCCGCGCCAGCATCAACCGCGTCAGAGAGCCAAAGCATGCCCGTCCGCATCGCCATCAACGGTTTTGGCCGCATCGGCCGACTGGTCTTGCGGTCCATCGTCGAACATGCCCGGCGAGACATCGAAGTGGTGGCGATCAATGACCTGGGATCGGTCGAGGCCAACGCCCACCTGCTGCGCTACGATTCGGTGCACGGTCGCTTTCCGGGGCTGGTGTCGGTGAACGGCGACAGCCTGGATGTGGGCCAAGGTCCGATCAAGGTCACCGCCATCCGTGACCCGGCGCAGCTGCCGCACAAGCTGGACGGCGTCGACATCGCCCTGGAATGCACTGGCCTCTTCACCCGCAGGGACAAGGCCGCCGCGCACCTCGCCGCCGGCGCGCGCAAGGTCCTGGTCTCCGCGCCCTGCGAGGGCGCCGACAAGACCGTGGTGTTCGGCGTCAATCACCAGAGCCTCGTAGCCGGTGACTTGGTGGTCTCCAACGGATCGTGCACCACCAACTGTCTGGCCGTAGTCGCCAAGGTGCTGCTCGATACCTGCGGCATCGAGCGCGGCTACATGANNCGGGCGGCGGCCATGTCCATGGTCCCCACCTCCACCGGCGCCGCCAAGGCCCTGGGCCTCGTGCTTCCCGAACTCACGGGCAAGCTCGACGGATCGTCGATCCGTGTGCCGACGCTCAACGTCTCGGCGGTGGACCTGAAAATCGTGCCCGGTCGAGAAGTGACCCGCGAGGAGATCAACCAGGCGATGAGCGAGGCGGCGGCCAAGGGACCCCTGCGCGGCATACTGGACGTCACCAACGACGCGGTGGTGTCCACCGACATGAATCACGTCGACGCCTCGGCCACCGTCGCCCTGCCGCAGACCCAGGTGGTTGGCGGCAGGCTGGCGCGGGTCTTGGCCTGGTACGACAACGAGTGGGCCTTCTCCACCCGGATGGCCGACGTCGCCCTGGTCATGGCCCGTCTGGCCTAGCCCCCGATGCGCTTTCGCACCCTGGACGACGCCGATCTGGCCGGCAGGCGGGCCCTGGTGCGTGTCGATTTCAACGTGCCGATGGCGGACGGCGAAGTGGCCGACGACACCCGCCTGCGCGCCGCGGCGCCGACCATCGCCCGTCTGCGGGCGGCCGGCGCCAAGGTGATTCTGATTTCTCACTTCGATCGCCCCAAGGGCA
>PMOM01000216.1:0-3309 GCA_003161535.1 Caulobacteraceae bacterium
ACGGCGACGTTATAGCCCAGAGCTTCGAAGGCCTCGGCGGGGAACTTCTCGTCGACGCACTTGATCTCCTGAAGGCAGGCGACGTCGGGCCGCTCGGCCTCGAACCATCGTATTACGGTTTCCAGGCGCGCGTTGACGGAGTTGACGTTCCAGGTGGCGATGCGCACTTGAGACCGGTCAGCTCAGATCGAAAAGCTGACGCCGCAGCCGCAGCTCGACTTGGCGTTGGGGTTGCGAACGCGAAATTCGGCCCCGGCCAGTTCGTCGGCGAAGTCGATCTCCGAGCCCTTGAGCAGGGCCAGAGAGATCACGTCCACCACCGCGAAGGCGCCGTCGCGCTCCACCGTCACGTCGTCGGGCTCGGCATGGTCGACCAGATCGTATCTGTATTGGAATCCCGAGCAGCCGCCGCCGTCCACCGCCACGCGGAGCATTCGCGGCGTTCCCTCGCGATCGGCGATGGCGTGGAGCGCCTTGGCGGCGGAAGCGGAAAGGGTCAGATCAACGGCGGTCATGACATAGAGAATTCCCAACTCGTCTCTATATGATGGGGCTTGGGCCTCTTGGCAAAGGGGCGATTGGGCATTGGGACGCACATGGCGCTCGAATCTGGGGCTCTCGAACCCGGTGGGCGCGGCAGGGCCGCCTTTGCCGAGGACCCGGCGAAATCCCGCGGCCGCCGACATGCCGAGGCTCCGAGCGCCACGCGGACGCCCTTCGCTCGCGACCGTGACCGCATTATCCACGCCTCGGCCTTCCGCCGCTTGAAGGAGAAGACCCAGGTGTTCGTCGCTCACGAGGGCGACCACTTCCGCACGCGTCTGACGCATTCGCTGGAGGTGGCGCAGATTGCCCGCACCCTGGCCACCGCTCTGCGTCTTGATGCCGATCTGGCCGAGACCATCGCCCTTGGACATGATCTGGGACATCCGCCTTTCGGTCACGCCGGCGAGGATGAACTGGAGCGCCAAATGGCGCCCTGGGGGGGCTTCGACCACAACGTGCAAACCTTCCGTGTGCTTACCGAGTTGGAGCGCCGGTATCCCCGCTTCGAGGGCCTGAATTTGAGCTGGGAAACCCTGGAAGGCATCATCAAGCACAATGGGCCACCCGTCGGCATGCTGGAGCGACCGTCATGGAAGCCGATCGTCGACTATGATCGCGACTTCCCTCTGCGCCTGGATACCTGGCCGTCGGCGGAGGCTCAAGCGGCCGCGCTTGCCGACGATGTCGCCTATAACAATCACGACGTGGACGACGGCCTGCAGGCGGGTCTCTTCCGACTCCCCGAGCTCATGGACGTCCCCCTCGTCGGCCCGGTCCTGGCGGGCGTCCGTGGCGACTACCCCGATCTGGACGAGCGCCTGACCCGTCTGGAAACGGTACGGCGACTGATCGGCGCCATGGTTGGGGATGTCCTGACCGAGACCGTTTCACGCGCCGCGGCATCGAAGATTACCTCCGCCGATGAGGTGAGGAGCCTTGGTCGGGCCCTGGTGGCATTCTCGCCGTCGATGGCCGAGGATCTCTCCCAATTGCGCGCCTTTCTGCACGAACGCATGTACCGCCATTGGCGGGTCAACCGGACGCGGAGCCAGGCGCGCCGCCTCCTGGCCGAGATGTTCAGCCTTTTCCTTGCCGAGCCCGACGTTCTGCCGTCCGAATGGTACGGCCGCGTGGAAGGCCTCGATGACGCCAGCCGCGCCCGTGTCATCTGCGACTACATCGCCGGCATGACAGACCGCTTCGCCATCGAAGAGCATAGGCGACTGTTTCAGCTGGAGGCCTGGGCCGGCGGGGAGCGCGCGGACCACTGAGTCCGGTTTGGGGGAGCGGTGGGCCGTAGGGTCGCTGGGCCACCTCGGCCGGATCACTAGACCGGTTCGGATCGCGCGTTGAGTTCGCTAGACTGCGCGTTGTGATTCGTTCGGCCGTCGGGGGGAAGGCTGAACTCCGCGGGAGTTGCCATGTCCGACCCCAACCGTCGTCCTTACACGCCAGGCTCCGAACCGCCTCTGGCGTTCGACGATCGCCGCCCTCCGCGCCGCGGCGGCCCGGCGCCGGTGACGCTGATCGTCAGCGTCCTTCTGCTCATCGTCATCGCGGGGGGCGTCTTTTACTTTTACCGCGGCGGCGCCCGGGGTCCGAACGACGCGCCTCAGCCGGTGGGCGCACCGTTGCGAGATGTCAGAACGCCGGCGCCGCCGCAACCTCAGACGACTGACCCAGCAGCCGGTCTTTCCATCTACAAGGACGATCCCAACGCCGTCGCGACGCCGACTTTCGCGCCACCTCCGGAACAGCCTGCTCCCCGGGCGGCGCCGGCGACCCCCGCGACGCCGCCCGCGATTGCGCCGGCGACCCTGCCGCCCAAGACCGGCTCGACGCTGGTCAATGAGGTCAAAGCCATCCCCAAAACCAAGACGGAATCCGCCGACAAGCCTGCGCCGACCGCCAACACAGGACCGGCGGTGGTTCAGATAGGCGCCTTTTCCTCGCAGAGTCTGGCCGACGCCGGCTGGAGCGCGGCCGCGGCCGTGGCGCCCGGCTCCATGGCCGGCAAGAACAAGAAAGTGGTGGCGATGACCAAGGACGGCGCCACGCTGTACCGCACTTCGATCACCGGATTCGCGTCGCGCGAAGAGGCTCAGGCCCTGTGCGACAAGCTGAAGGCGGCCGGTAAGACCTGCTTCGTCCGGTGACGGCGGCCTGCGTCCTCGGCTGCAGCGGCCCGGCGCTCACGGGCGAGGAATCTGAATTCTTCGCCCGGGTGAATCCCTGGGGATTCATTCTATTTGGCCGTAACATCAAGACGCCCGATCAGGTTCGTAAGCTGGTGCGGGCTCTGCGCGCCGTCGTGAATCGCCCCGATGCTCCGGTGCTGGTCGATCAGGAGGGCGGCCGCGTTCAGCGTTTCGCGGCCCCGCACTGGCGTTGCTATCCGCCCGCCCGCGCCTACGGACGCCTTGCTGTCGATCGGCCGACCCGTCAGGAGTTGGCGCGCCTCGGCGGCCGACTGATCGCCCACGATCTGGCTGACCTAGGGGTCAATGTCGACTGCGCTCCGGTCCTCGACGTGCCGACCCCTGGCGCCGACGATGTCATAGGCGACCGCGCCTATGGCGAGGATCCGGAGGAAGTGGCCTACCTTGCCCGAGCGACGGCGGAGGGCCTCATGGCGGGGGGCGTCCTGCCGGTAATCAAGCACATTCCGGGCCACGGCCGCGCCGAAGCCGACAGTCACCTGCGTCTGCCGGTGGTGAAGGCGAGCCTTAGTGCGCTAGAGAAACAGGATTTCGCGCCCTTCCG
>PMOM01000216.1:3354-7628 GCA_003161535.1 Caulobacteraceae bacterium
TGCGCTCGCGCGCCGAGGCGGCGCTCGCGGCCGGCTGCGATATTGTCCTGCACTGCAACGGTGGAATGCTGGAGATGAAGGCGGTGGCGGCCGGAACGCCTGCCTTGAGCGGCCGGGCGGCGTCCCGCGCGACCGCGGCCCTGGCGCGCCTCCCCGATGTGGTTGAACCCTTCAGCGCGACGCGGGCGGCGGCGCGCTTCCACGCCATTCTCGGCTGTGAGGCGGCGGCGTGAACGCTCCATTTCAGGCCAAGATTGAATTCGAGGCGGCCGATGACGCCGCTTTTCTCGACACCGACGGCGATGACGAGGCCCTGATCCTCGACCTCGATGGCTACGAGGGTCCGCTGCATGTCCTCCTCACTCTGGCTCACAGCCAGAAGGTGGACCTGTTGAAGCTGTCGGTGACGCGGCTGGCCGAACAATACCTCGCCTTCATTCGCGAGGCCCGAAAGCGCCGGTTCGCCCTGGCCGCCGACTACTTGGTGATGGCCGCTTGGTTGGCCTATCTGAAATCGCGTCTTCTATTGCCAAGGATCCACGACGCCGAAGCGGACGAGCGACCCGCCGAAGAGATCGCCGCCCAACTCGCCTTCCGCCTGGCCAAACTCGACGCCATGCGACGATCCATCGACGCGCTGAACGGCCGCCCCATCCTGAAGCGCGAGGTGTTCATCAGAGGTGATCCGCAGGAGACCACGGTGGTCTCTCACCGGCATCTCGAGGGAGACCTGTATGGATTGATGGCCGCTTACATCGAGCAGAGGAAGCATCTCTCCGCTAGGCGATACGCGCCGGCGCCTCCGGTCTCATTCCGACTGGATGAGGCTCGCGACCACGTTCTTCGCCTGTTGGCGAGCTTGCAAGATTGGACCGCCTTGAGGCGGGTAGCGCCTTCGCGTCAAGCGGATGGGCCCAGCGAAGCGTCTTATCTCGCCTCCACCCTCTGCGCCTGCCTCGAATTGGTGCGCGAGGAAGCTCTCGAGGCGCGGCAACTGGACCACTTCGCGGAGATATTTCTACGTGTCCGCAAGGCTTGCACATGACCCCCGCGCTCGCCACCGAACGGATGATCGAGGCGCTGCTGTTCGCCGCCGCCGAGCCTCTGAGCGCCGCTGATCTGGAGGGCCGCCTGCCGCAGGGCGCCGATATTGCCGGCGGCTTGACGAGTCTGAGGGCGTGGTACGCCGGGCGCGGTGTGGAACTGGTCTGCGTCGCCGACCGATGGCGCTTTCAGACCACCGCCGACCTGGCGTTTCTCATGACCCAGGAGCGTGAATCGCCGCGGCGGTTGTCGCGCGCCGCCCAGGAAACCTTGGCCATCATCGCCTACCATCAGCCGGTCACGCGAGCCGACATCGAGGCCATTCGAGGGGTGCAAGCCAGTTCGGGGACGCTGGATGCGCTGCTGGAGCTTGGCATGGTCAGGATGCGCGGGCGACGGCGCTCGCCGGGCCGCCCCGTAACCTGGGGCACAACCGACGCCTTTCTGGAACACTATGGCCTCGCTAGCCTCGCCGATCTGCCCGGCGCGGCGGAGATGAAGGCCGCCGGGCTCCTGTCGCTGGATCTGCCCTTTGATTTCGCCGTGCCCAATCCGGCGGCCGTCGATGAGGACGAAGACCCTTTGGATGCCGACGAGTCACCCTCCTTCCATCAGGATTTCCTCCTCGCCGATGATCCTCCATCCCCACGGGAGGAAGCGGACCGGTGACAAGCCCTCGTGGCGCCGGCGACCAGAACCGCCTATATGACCGCCTTGACGAAGGGCTTGAATCCGCCGTTCTACGCGTGGGAGCGACGGATGCGGCGAGCGAGGCGCGTTTGCTTGACGCTGACGCGCATCCGCGTTTGGAGGAATGACGATGGGCAGCCTGTCCCCTTGGCACATTTTAATTCTCGCCATTTTGGTGCTGTTGGTTTTCGGCGGCCGTGGCAAATTGTCGGGTTTGATGGGCGACGCCGCCAAGGGCATCCGCGCCTTCAGGGACGGCTTGAAGGGGGACGAACAAACCCCGCCGGCGCCCCCGGCGCAGCCCCTGACGCACTCGGAAACCGAAAAAGACACCATCGTTCGCTGACGCCCGCGCGCGCCCTCCGCCGCGAGGCTCTGCCCGCCCCAAAATAAGCCCCGGTCGAGACCGTGAAAATTCATGTTCCCTGAAGGCCGGATTTTCGAGTTTCTGATCGTCGGCGCCGTCGCCCTCATTGTTGTGGGGCCCAAGGATCTGCCGTTGCTGATGCGCAAGGTGGGGCGGTTCGTCGCCCATATGCGCGGCATGGCGGCGGAGTTTCGCGCCAGCTTCGATGAGATGGCCAGGCAATCGGAGCTGGATGAGCTTCGTCGCGAGGTTGAGGCCATGCGCGCCGGCCAGCCCCTGCAGGCCGCCGTGGGTTTGGACAAGGACGGAGGCGCCCGACAGGTCTTCGACGACATCCATGCCAACCTTCGCGCTGGCGACATCCAGCTCCACCCGCCGATGAGTCACCAGTCCACGCCGCCCGACGGCCTATCCACGAATCCAATCGACTCCCCCGCCGTCTCCAAAGCCACCGCTCGGCCGAAAAAGACGCCAGGGCCCCCGCCGCGAAAGGGGCGGAAGATCCAAGGCGCGGAGACCGACCGCCCCTCGGCCTCGGGGACAAACTCCGTCGCCGTGGGCTCGCGGCGACGGGCGCGCAAAGCGGCGCCCGCTCCCGATGGCGGGGCGGAAGATAGCGGCGACGGCGCCAATGTGGGCGTTCCGCCAGCCCGGCCCGCGCCGTGACCTCTCTCAACGACGACTCCGAAATCGAATCGTCGCGGGCGCCGCTCATGGAGCACCTGGTCGAACTGCGCCGGCGCCTGATCATCTGCGCGGTCGCCCTGGCGCTCGGATTTGTCCTATGTTTCGCGTTCGCCCGGGAGATTTACATCTTCCTGCTGCAGCCCTTCGAAGTCGGGGCCAGCCTGGTGGCCGCGCAGAAGGCCCATGGCGTACACCATGGACCGTTTGATCTCCTCCTGGCTCTCACCGGCGCGAGGCCACCGCCGCACACGATCGAACATTTGAAACTCGTCTTCACCGCCCCGCTGGAGTTCTTTTTCACCAAGGTCAAGCTTGCCGTATTCGGGGCCATCGTCCTGACCTTTCCGATCCTGGCATGGCAGCTTTATCGGTTTGTCGCCCCAGGCCTTTACCGTCGCGAGCGCCACGCATTCTTGCCGTTTCTGTTGGCTTCGCCGGTCCTCTTCGCCATCGGCGCGGCGCTGGTTTATTTCGTGATGCTGCCCTTCGTCCTGTGGTTTTCCCTCAATCAGCAGATTGTCGATGCCGGCAACGTGTCGGTGGAATTGCTGCCCAAGGTCTCCGACTATCTGTCGTTGGTGACGACCTTGCTTCTGGCCTTCGGGCTGTGCTTCCAACTTCCCGTGGTCTTGTCGCTGTTGGGGCTGGCCGGTCTGGTGACCAGCAAGCTTCTTCGAAGCGGCCGGCGCTACGCCATTGTCGGGGTGTTCGTGGTGGCGGCCATCCTCACACCCCCCGATCCGATCAGCATGGTCTCTCTGGCCCTGCCGATTTGCCTTCTCTACGAGGTCTCCATCTGGTGCGTCGCCTTGATAGAGCTGCGCCGGCGCAAGGCTGACGCGGCGCAAGACTTGATCCCTTCCTGAGCACCGCCCTTGGCGTCCCCGCCGGCGCGCCTTAAGGGAAAGCCCTCATAGGACCTTTGGCGTTCCCATTTCACCATGCACGACATTCGGGCTCTCCGCCTCGATCCCAAGGCGTTCGATCAGGCCTGGGAAGCCAGGGGATTGCCGCCCCAGACACCGGCGATCCTCGCTCTGGACGATGCGCTGCGCGCCGCCCAGACTTCGCTGCAGTCCACCCAGTCGCGCCGCAATGAACTGGCCAGGTTAGTCGGCGTTGCCCGCGGGGCCAAGGACGATGAGTCCGCTCGCGGCCTGATGCGTGAGGCTGAAGACCTCAAGGCCTTGATCGCCGGGCAAACCGAAGCCGAAGCCAAGCTCGCCGAGCAACTCCAGTCGTGTCTCGCCGCCCTGCCAAACCTTCCCGCGCCGGACGTGCCGCCGGGCCAAGATGAAACCGGCAACGTCGAAATACGTCGCTGGGGCGAGCCGTTAACGGTGGGGTGGGCAAAGGATCATGTCGACCTTGGCGCGGCCCTGGGCATGATGGATTTCGAGAGCGCGGGACGGATGTCCGGCTCGCGCTTCGTGGTCTTGAGGCAGGCTCTCGCCCACCTCGAGCGAGCGCTCGGTCAGTTCATGCT
>PMOM01000125.1:0-5095 GCA_003161535.1 Caulobacteraceae bacterium
CGCCGGCCGTCGCCCAGTATGGCGGGGCCGGCGGCGGCGGCCGAGGCCGAAGCAACGACGACCAGCAGGCCCAGGACGACGCCAAGAAGAAAAAGCGCGACGACGAGTTTGGCAAGAACGTGTCGCCCTTGCCGCAACTCAAGAACGCCGGCCCCTGCCCGTTCGTGAAAGTGCTCTACGACGCCGCCCGCTACGTGGAATTCAAGGACAACGTCGAAGCCTCGGCGGCGGTGGGTTACACGGGCGAGATCCAGAACATCGCCGCGGTGTGCGCCTATAGGGTCGATGAGCCGATACGCGTCCGCGCGCGCATTCTGTTCGAGTTTGGCCGCGGTCCCCAGGCGGCTGGCCGGGGCAAGACCTATCGCTACTGGGTGGCCGTCACCGATCGCAACCACGCCGTTCTCGAAAAGGCCTTCTTCGAGATGCCGGTGACCTTTCCGGCTGGCCAGGATCGCGTCACGCTCACCGACACCCTGAGCGGTATCACCATTCCCAGGCGCGACGCCAAGGTCAGCGGCGGCAATTTCGAAGTCCTGGTGGGCTTCGAGGTGACCCCGGCCATGGCCGAATTCAACCGGCTGGGAAAACGCTTCCGTCCCAATGCCGGGGGGCAGGCTCCGCAGGTCGCCTCCGCGAGGCCATGACGGATCTGCGCTCCCGCCTCGGCGAGGCGGTCAGCGCCGCCTTCGAGGAGGCGGGCCTGGATCCAAAGTGGGCGCGCGTCACCGTCTCCGACCGACCCGACCTAGCCGATTTCCAGTGCAACGGCGCCCTCATCGCCGCCAAGGCTCGAAAGGCCAGTGGGAGTGACATCGCCGCCGACATCGCCGAGCGGCTGCGCGCCAACCCCTGCGTGGCCGCCGTGGATGTGGCCGGTCCAGGTTTCATCAACCTTCGGGTAAGCGAGAGTGCGCTTGGCGGCCGCGCCAACGCCCTGGCGGGCGACGAGCGCGCCGGCGCGCGCAAAATCGTTCAGCCGCGCAAAGTCCTCATCGACTACGCCGGCCCCAATGTCGCCAAGGAAATGCACGTCGGGCACTTGCGCGCCTCGATCATCGGCGAGGCGGTCAAACGCATCTACCGTTTCGCCGGCGACGAAGTCCTGGGCGACGCCCATTTCGGCGATTGGGGGTTCCAGATGGGCCTGCTGATCGTCGCCTGCGCCGACGCCGATCCGGCCATCGCCAGCCTGCTCGAGGATCTCGTCGCCGAGCCGCCGGGCTTCACGGCCGCCGACGAACAGGCCATCGACGCCGATCTGTCGGCGCGCATCGCCCTGGACGATCTGGATCGGCTCTATCCGGCCGCCGCCGCCAAGGCGAAGGCGGACGACGACTATCGTGAGCGGGCGCGCCGGGCCACCGCCGAACTTCAGGCGGGGCGCTTTGGCCATCGGCTGATCTGGCGCCATTTCGCCCAGGTCACCCGAGCGGCTCTGGAGCGCGACTTTCACGCGCTGGGCGTCGACTTCGACCTGTGGCGCGGTGAAAGCGATGTCGATCCGTTGATCGAACCGATGGTGGCCGAGCTGCGCGAGAAGAAGCTGCTGATCGAGGACCAAGGGGCTCAAATCGTCCGCGTGGCGCGCAGTGACGACCGGCGCGAGATTCCGCCGCTGCTGGTCGTCTCCTCCGAGGGGTCGGCCATGTACGGGACGACCGATCTAGCCACCATTCTCGACCGCCAGCGGTTCTTCAATCCGGATCTGGTGCTCTATGTCGTCGACCAGCGCCAAGCCGATCACTTCGAGATCGTCTTCCGCGCCGCCTATCTGGCCGGCTACGCCAAGCCAGGCGCGCTGGAGCACGTCGGCTTTGGCACCATGAACGGCGCCGACGGCAAACCCTTCAAGACCCGCGAAGGCGGTGTGCTGAAGCTTCGCGATCTCATCGACATGGCCCGTGAAAAGGCGGCGATGCGTCTCCAGGAGGCGGGGCTCGGGGTCGAACTGTCGCCCGAGGAATTTGAATCAACCGCGTTGGCGGTCGCCGTCGCCGCCTTGAAATTCGCCGATCTGATCAATTTTCGCGGCACGTCCTACGTCTTCGATCTCGATCGCTTCTCCAGCTTCGAGGGCAAGACCGGGCCCTATCTGCTCTATCAGGCCGTGCGCATGAAATCCCTGCTGCGCAAGGCGGCCGCCGAGCGCGTCACGGCCGGCAGGATCGCGGTCCGGGAACCCGCCGAGCGCGACCTCGTCCTCCTGCTCGACGCTTTCGACCACGCGCTCGGCGAAGCCTACGACAAGCGTGCGCCCAATCTTGTCGCCGACCACGCCTTTCGCCTCGCGCAGAGCTTCGCCCGGTTCTACGCCGCCTGCCCCGTGCTGGCCGCGCCGGATGAAGCCACGCGCGCCTCCCGTCTGGGCTTGGCGGCGCTCACCCTCAAGCAGTTGGAGTTGGCGCTGGGTCTGCTGGGGATCACGACGCCAGAGCGGATGTAGAACCAATCGTCGGCGCGGACCGCGACCTCTTGATCAGGGCGCCGAACGCCAGCGAGGCGCGTCGGTCCGCCTGCGGATCCTGCAAGAAGCGGCTGGAGACGTGGTGGCTTAGGTAGATCCCACAAAGCTCCCAGACAAACTGCTCGACACCCAGGTTTTGGCGCAGATGGCCCAGAGCCACGGCCTCGCCCGTCAGCCGGCTAAGCAGCGCGCGCCAGCCGCGCTCCATCGCCACCGCCTCGCCGCGGATCGGGCCTGGCGCGTCATCGAGTTCGAACATCGCCGCCGCGATCGGGCAGCCGCCGCGCAAGCCGGCTCTGGCCGCCCATCCCAGCCAATTTTCAACCAGCTTGGTCAACCGAGGCAGACCCGGCGGCGCTTTCATGGCCGGCGAGACAACGGCCGCTTCGGCCGCCCGCGCCATGCTCCGCAAGAGCGCCAGCTGAACGGCCTCCTTTGAACGAAAATGGGCGAAGAGGCCGCTCTTCGACATGCCCACGTCGCTCGCCAAGCCGCCGAGCGTAAGCCCCGACAGCCCCGCCTGGCTGACGAGATCAAGCCCACGTTCGAGAATCCTGTCGTGCTTGGCTTGCGCGGATGCCATTGCCGTAGATCGGTACGACCGGTCGTGCTATCTGTCAACGCGGGGGCTCTGAGGCGACGGCTTGACTCTCCCACCCCTCTCGCCCAATTTCCACGCGGCTCTCGCGGGAGAGACCGGGCCCTCGAAAGGGGTTCGGAGCCGAAGGCGCAACCGCCCCGGAAACGCTCAGGCAAAAGGACCGCGGAGCCCGACGAACGCTGGAAAGAGCCGCCTTTCCTTAGATTGGGGCGGCGGCTCGCCGAAGGAGCAAGGGCCCAGATGGGGTCCGGAATCTCTCAGGCCCAAGGGACAGCGGGGGCGTGCGATGGCCGGCGGGCCTGTCCGCCTCCGCGCACCCGCCCGCGGAGTTCCTCGACCCCTTGACCGACGATGCCCTGAAATCCACCCCCCTGACGGCGTCTCACCGGGCGCTGGGCGGACGCATGGTCGCCTTCGCCGGCTACGGCATGCCGGTGCAGTACCCGGCCGGCATTCTCAAGGAGCACCTGTGGACCCGCGCCCACGCCGGGGCTTTCGATGTCTCGCACATGGGTCCGGCGTTTCTGGAGCTGGCCGAACGCACGGGCGACGGCGAAGTCGATCACCGCGCCGTCGCCACCCTGGTCGAGCCGCTGGTCTGCGGCGACATCCGCGGACTGAAACCGGGCCAGCTGCGCTACACGCTCTTACTCAACGTTGCCGGCGGCATGGTCGACGATCTGATGATCGGCCGGCCGGCCGCGCCACGGCGTCAGGGGGAATTGTACATCGTCGTCAACGCCGGAACCAAGGAGGGCGATTTCGCCGCCCTGTCCGCCGCAGCCGGGCGCCGCGCTCGGCTGGTCCGCGCCGATGATCGCGCCTTGATCGCCCTTCAGGGGCCCGAGGCGGCGGGTGTCCTGGAGGCGGTGATCCCGGGCGCGGCGGCGCTGAGCTTCATGACCTTCGCGGCGCTTGCCTTCGAGGGCGATGACCTGATCGTCTCGCGCAGCGGCTACACCGGAGAGGATGGCTTCGAGATCTTGAGCCCGGCGCCGATCGCCGAACGCCTGTGGAACCGCCTGCTGGGCGACGCGCGCGTCGCGCCCGTCGGTCTGGGGGCCCGCGATTCGCTGCGCCTGGAGGCGGGCCTGCCCCTCTATGGTCATGACGCCGACGCCACCACCTCGCCCATCGAAGCCGGTCTCGCCTTCGCGGTCTCCAAACGCCGTTCGAAGGCGGCTGATTTCCCCGGCGCCGAACGCATCGCGCGCGAGCAGGGCGGGGCGCTGTCGCGGCTTCGCGTCGGCCTTCGCATCCTCGAAGGCGCCCCGGCCCGCGAGGGGGCGCCCATCGCCGACCAGGCCGGCGTCGTGGTCGGCAAGGTGACCAGCGGCGGCTTTTCGCCCAGCCTGAATGCGCCCATCGCCATGGGCTATATCCCGCCCCCCTTGGCCGAGATCGGAACCCGCTTGAGCGTTATCGTGCGCGACAAGGCGCAAGCCGCCGAAGTCGTCCCCATGCCCTTCGTCCCCCATCGCTACGTCCGTAAACCCGCGGCCTGAACAAGGATTTGCCCATGCGCTTCACCAAGGACCACGAATGGGTCGACCTCGCCGGCGATGTCGCCACCGTGGGCATCACCGCCTACGCCGCCGAGCAGCTGGGGGACGTGGTTTTCGTGGAACTGCCGGCGCCCGGCAAGCGGGTGACCGCCGGCGAAGCCCTCGCCGTGGTGGAGAGCGTCAAGGCCGCCTCGGATGTCTATGCGCCGATTTCCGGCGAGGTCTCGGCCGCCAACAGCGAGCTTTCCGACAATCCGCAGACGGTGAACGACGAGCCCGAAGCCGCCGGCTGGTTCGTCAAGATCAAGATCGCCGATGCGGCGCAGATCGAGGCTCTGATGGACCGGGCCGCCTACGAAGCCTTTCTCGGGACGCTCTAGTCATGCGCTATCTCCCGCTCGCCGATGAGGACCGCTCGGCGATGTTGGCGATCGTCGGGGCCGGATCGATCGATGACCTCTTTGTGGATGTGCCAACCTCGGCGCGCCTGGCGGGGCCGGTTGACCTGCCCTCCCACGCCGG
>PMOM01000125.1:5127-5336 GCA_003161535.1 Caulobacteraceae bacterium
GCGGGGCCGTTCTTCTGCGGCGCGGGCGCCTATCGCCACCACGTGCCGGCCAGCGTCGATCACCTGATCCAGCGCTCGGAATTCCTCACCAGCTACACCCCCTATCAGCCCGAGATCGCCCAGGGCACGCTGCAGGTGCTCTTTGAATTTCAGACGCAGGTGGCCGCGCTCACCGGCCTGCCCGTGGCCAACGCTTCCATGTACGACGG
>PMOM01000157.1 GCA_003161535.1 Caulobacteraceae bacterium
TCGGGCGAGATCACCGCATAGATGGAATGCTCCAGGATCAGCACGCGGTTGGCCGCCGCTATGCCGATGGCGCCGCCGCTCATGCCTTCGCCGGTGATGGTGGCGATCATCGGCACGCCCAAGGTCAGGCACCGCTCGGTGCCCCGGGCGATGGCTTCGGCGACGCCGCGCTCCTCGCCTCCGATGCCCGGATAGGCGCCGCCGGTATCGACGAATGACAGCACCGGCAGGCTGAAATGTTCGGCAAGATCCATCAGCCGCACGGCCTTGCGGTAGCCTTCGGGCCGGGCGGCGCCGAAGTTGTGCTTGATGCGGGTGGTGGTGTCGTGGCCCTTTTCCTGGCCGATGACCATCACCGGGGTCCCCCGGAAGCGGCCAAGACCGCCCAGAATGGCCTGGTCGTCGGCGAACTTGCGGTCGCCGCGCAGCTCGACGAATTCCTCGATCAGGCCGGCGACATAGTCGACGAAGTGGGGCCGTTCAGGGTGGCGGGCGATCTGGGTCTTTTGCCAGGCGTCCAGATGAGCGTAGGCCTCGGCCCGCCGCTCGCCCATCCGTTCGCGCAGGGCGGCGATCTCGGCGTCGATGTCGCCCGGTCCATCGGCCTGTGAGAGCTTGGAGAGCTCTTCGATCTTGGCTTCGAGTTCCCCGATCGGGCGCTCGAATTCCAGGTAATGCGCCGCCATGAATCTTTGAGAACGCCTGCCGCCTCGAAAAGGCGCGCACCGTAGTCGCGCGGGATAGGAGGGGCAAGTTTCCCCATTGCGGAGCCGAAAGTCGCGCGACCGTGCTTGAAGCGCGGGGGCATCGGTTCCGAGCCCGCTGACAATCGTTTATCGGATTTTCGATTGGCCGCGACAGGGAATAAGTCGCCTCCTCGTCTTGTCTTACCAGTCAAGCTTCGGCGCGCACTCCGCGCGTCGTGGCCCCCGCGCGGCCCGATCCTGGGCCGTCGGAACCTGACTGCAAGGAAGCCCGAAAATGTCTACACATCCCACCGCTCGCCGCCTCGGCGCGGCGATTCTCAGCTCCATGCTGGCTGCCACCGCCCTGGTCGGAGCCGGAACAGCCGGCGCCCACACCGAGGACCTCGGCGGGCCCATCAAAGTGTCCGTGGCCGTGTCCGATCTCGACCTCACCCATGCGGCCGGCGCGGGCGTCATGCTCGTGCGCATCCAGGCCGCGGCCACCCGCGCCTGCGGCGGCGCGCCGGACCCGCGCCTGCTGGATCGCCTCTCGTTCTTCGATCAGTGCCGCAAGCAGGCGATCGCCGGAGCGGTGGATCGATTGGACGCGCCCCTGGTCAAGGCGGAGATCGGGTAGGCGATCATCAAAGGCCGTACGCCGCCGCCATGGCCGGCTCCTTCGCGGCCACCTGCCTGGCCAGATCGACCATTCCCTTGGCCTGTTTCCAGGTGGCGTCGTCCTGCATTTTGCCGTCGATCATCGCAACGCCCGCCCCGTCCGGCATGACCTCCAGGATGCGGCGGGCGAAGGCGACCTCTGCTGGATCAGGCGAGAAGACTCGCTTGGCGATGGCGATCTGGCTGGGATGCAGGCTCCAGGCGCCGGCGCAGCCCAGAAGGAAGGCGTTCCTGAACTGCTGCTCGCATCCAGCTGGATCATCGATGGCGCCGAACGGCCCATAGAACGGCTTGATCCCGGCGGCGACGCAGGCGTCGACCATGCGGGCCAGGGTGTAGTGCCAGATGTCCTGCTGGATGAAGGCGCGGGGCTCGCCATCGCCGGCATTGTCGGCCAGCACGCCATAAGACGGATGACCGCCGCCCACCCGGGTCGTCTTCATGCCCCGGCTGGCGGCAAGATCGGCGGGGCCTAGGCTGATGCCCTGCAGGCGCGGACTGGCAAGCGCGATGGCCTCGACGTTCACCACGCCCTGCGCGGTCTCCAGGATGGCGTGCAGCAGGATAGGCCGCTTGCGCCCGTGCCGCGCTTCGAGCACGGCCAGCAATTGGTCCATGTAGTGGATGTCCCACGGACCCTCGACCTTGGGCAGCATGACCACGTCGAGCGCCTCGCCACAGCCGGCGACAATCTCGCTGACGTCGTCCAGATGCCAGGGCGACTGCGCACCATTGATGCGCACCCAAAGACCGGTTCCGTGGGCGGCGAAGTCCACCTCGCGCGCCATTTCTATGAATCCCGCCCGCGCCGCGGCCTTGTCGCCGGGAGCGATGGCGTCCTCCAGATTGCCGCACAGGACATCGACCTCGACGGCGGTGCGCGCCGCGTTCGCGCGCAATTTTTCGATTTGCGGCGGCAGGAAGTGGATCACGCGCTCAAGCCGGAGCGGCAGCTCCCGCATCGGCGCCGGCGCGCCCAAGGCGAGTGGTTCGAAGAAGGAGCGGGGAGGTCTGGTCATCTAGTCCTTCTTCCGGGAAAGCGGGTGCTTGGTTTCCACCACTTCGCGCAGGCGGTCCTGGGCGACGTGGGTGTAGATCTGGGTTGTGGCGATGTCGGCGTGCCCCAGCAGGGTCTGCACCACCCGCAGGTCGGCGCCGCCCTCCAAAAGGTGGGTGGCGAAGGCGTGGCGCAGGACGTGGGGGCTGACCTTGGTCGGATCGATGCCGGCACGGCGCGCCGCCTCGTCGAGGAGTTGGGCCAGACGCCGCGCCGTGAGCCGGCCGGCGCGGCTCCTCGAGGGAAATAGCCATGGGCTCTGCCTGACCCCTTTGGGCAGGAAGGCGGGCCGCACGTCCAGGTAGGTCTTGACCGCCGCCCGCGCCGCCGCGCCCACCGGCGCGAGGCGCTCCTTGCCCCCTTTGCCCTTGACGATCAGATAGGCCGGATCGCGCGCCATGGCGGCCAGCGGCAGGGCGACCAGCTCCGAAACGCGCAGTCCGGAGGCATAGAGAAGTTCCAGCATGGCGCCCAGGCGCGCGCCGGCCGGCCCATCTCTGGCGGTGGCCGCGTCGATCAGAACGCTGACCTCCGCGCGGGTGAGGATCCTGGGCAGGGGTCGGCCCTTGCGGGGCGCGTCGACGCGCCTGGAGGGATCATCGCCGCGCCAGCCTTCGCCCAACACGAAGCGGTAGAACTGGCGCACCGCCGAACGCCGTCTGGCCGCCGTGGCGCTCGACAATCGGCGCATGCCCAGTTGGGCGAAATAGGCCTCCATGTCTTCCGCCGAGGCGCTGGCGAGATCCTGACCGCGCGCAACCAGGTAGGCCTGGGCGTCGGCGAGGTCGCGGCCGTAGGCGGTGAGCGTATTGGCCGCGGCGGCCCGCTCGGCCGCCATCATTTCCAGGAAGGCTTCCGTCCAGGCGGCGGCGCTCATCTATGCCTTGTCATGTCTGCTGACTCATGGCGGAAACTTGGCGCTCGGGGGCGCCCTCGTGTAAAGGGCGCATCTGGCCATGACCGCCCTCACTGCCCTCAATCGCGAAACCATCGCTCTTATTGGCCTCATGGGCGTCGGCAAGAGCAGTATTGGACGGCGACTGGCCAGCGCCTTGGGAATGCCGTTCCGAGACGCCGACGCCGAGATCGAGGCGGCCGCCGGCCGCTCCATCTTCGACATCTTCGTCCAGTTTGGCGAAGAGGCTTTTCGCGATGGCGAACGGCGGGTCATCGCGCGGCTGTTGAACGAGCCCCCACACGTCTTGGCCACTGGCGGAGGCGCCTTCGCCGACGAGCAGACTCAGAAGTTGATCCGCGAAAAGGCCGTGTCGGTATGGCTGAAGGCCGACCTTGAAGTGCTGGCGCGCCGGATCGGTCGGCGGGACACCCGCCCGCTCATCGCCGGCAAGGACCCTCTTGAGGTGCTGCAAGCCCAGGCGTTGGAGCGCTATGATGTGTTCGCCACCGCCGATGTCATCGTGGAGACCGGCGAGACCGCCCATCACGTGGCCGTCGACGCCATCATCAAGGCCCTGACCGCACGGCTGGCGACTCCTCCGTGACCGCGAGCGTCACCGTCGATTTGGCCGGCCGCCCCTATGAGGTGGTCATCGGTCGGGGGCTCATTGAAGAGGCGGGGACGCACCTCAAGCCCCTGCTGCGGCGTCCCCTGGTCTCGGTCGTCATGGACACGGTGGTCGCCGGCCTGCACGGCCAGCGCCTTCTCGATGGCTTGCGCTCGAACGGAATCTCCGCTCACGCCATTACCGTCGCCCCCGGCGAAGGCGCCAAGAGTTTCGAGGGACTGAGCGCTCTTTGCGACAAGCTTCTGGCCCTGGAATTGGATCGCTCCGACATGATCGTCGCCTTCGGCGGAGGCGTCGTGGGCGACTTGGCGGGCTTCGCGGCGGCGATCTACAAGCGCGGCGTCGATTTCGTGCAGGTCCCCACCACGCTGCTGGCTCAAGTGGATTCCTCGGTGGGCGGCAAGACCGCCATCGACACGCCGCGCGGCAAGAACCTCATCGGCGCCTTCCACCAGCCCCGGCTCGTTCTGGCCGACCTTGCGGTGCTGGACACCCTGCCCGCCCGCGAGATGCGCTGCGGTTATGCCGAAGTGCTGAAATACGGCCTGCTGGGCGACCCGCCCTTCTTCGATTGGCTGGAAAAGCATGCCGCCGATGTGCTGGCGCGCGAGCCAGGCGCCATGGCCCACGCCGTGCGCCGCTGCGTCGAAATGAAGGCGGTGATCGTCGGCCAGGACGAACGCGAGGGCGCCGGCCGCGCCTTGCTCAACCTTGGCCATACCTTCGCTCACGCCTTGGAGGTTGAGGTGGGATTCGGCGAGGGCGTGAAGCACGGCGAGGCGGTGGGCCTCGGCTGCGCCATGGCCTTCCGCCTTTCAGCCAAGCTCGGCCTTTGCGCGGACCAAGACGCCGGGCGAGCGTCCGCCGCGGTCGCCGCCGCCGGCCTTCCGACCCGACTCTGTGAGATCGGCGGTCCGCCTTTGGCCGCCGCGGCCCTCCTTGGCCACATGATCCACGACAAGAAGTCCGAGGGCGGCGAGCTCACCTTTATCCTGACGCGGGGGGTCGGGAAGGCCTTCATCGCCAAGGGCATTGAGCCGGCGGTTGTAAGCGATTTCCTGATTTCCGAAGGAGCCCTGCCATGATCGCCGCGCTCTGGGCCGCATCGCTGATCATTCTGGCGCTCTTGGCCATCTCGGCCGTGTTCTCGGCCGCCGAGACCGCCCTGACGCGCGCCAGCCGCGGCCGCATGCACCAGCTTGAACGCGATGGGGACAAGGGCGCCAAGCGCGTGAACCTCCTGCTCGGCGATCAGGAGACCATGATCGGCGCGGTGCTGATCGGCTACAATGTCCTCAACATCCTCAGCTCCGCCCTGGCCACTGTGTTCATCACCAAGGTCGTTCCCGGCGCCTGGGGCGTGGCCATCGCCACCGCGGTGATGACCTTGCTGGTCGTGGTGTTCGTCGAGGTCTTGCCCAAAACCTTGGCCATCGTGCGCGCCGACGACGTCGCTCGCTCGCTGTCAGCACCCATGCTGGGTGTGGTGCGCATCCTCGGGCCGGTGATCTACGCCATTCAATGGATCGTCCGTCACACCCTGCGACTGTTCGGTGTCGATCTTGGCATGGAGACCGACGTCCTGGCCGCCCACGAGGAGATCCGCGGCGCGGTCAACTATCACCATTCGGAAGGCGCGGTGGAGAGCCGCGATCGGCGCATGCTGGGCGGCGTACTCGATCTTTCCGACATGGACGTCGCCGAGATCATGGTCCATCGCAAGTCTATGTCGATGATCGACGCGGCCCTGCCGCCGCGCGACTTGGTGGCCAGGGCCCTGGAAGCCGAGCACACCCGATTGCCGCTCTGGCGCGGTGACCCCGAAAACATCGTCGGGGTTCTGCATGCCAAGGATCTGCTCAAGGCCATGGCCGACGCTCAGTGGGCGGTGGACGCCATCGATATGGACGCCATCGTGCGCGAGGCGTGGTTCATTCCCGAAACCACCAAGCTCAAGGACCAACTCAACGCCTTCTTGAAGCGCCGCACCCACTTCGCCCTGGTCGTCGATGAGTACGGCGCGCTGCAGGGGCTGGTCACCCTGGAAGACATCCTCGAGGAAATCGTCGGCGAGATCGACGATGAGCACGACCAGGCCATTCAGGGCGTCCGGCGCCAAGCCGACGGCTCGGTACACGTCGATGGCGATGTCACCGTTCGAGATCTCAACCGCGCCATGGACTGGGATCTGCCCGACGAACACGCCGTCACCATTGCCGGCCTGGTCATTCACGAAGCCCGCGCCATCCCGGAGCAGGGGCAGAAGTTCCTCTTTCATCGGCATCGCTTTCAAATACTGCGGCGCCACCGAAACCAAATCACCACCCTGCGCGTCAGCCCGCCGTTGGCCAGGCAGGACGAGGACTAAAGGCGCCATGGATCACAATGACTCCCTCAAGGGGCGCCGCGTCTTGGTGGTCGAGGACGAGATGATGCTGGCCATGCTCGTCGAGGAGATGCTGGCCGACCTGGGCTGCGCGGTCGTGGGACCGGCGCACGCGCTCGCCTCGGGCCTGGAATTGGCCGGCGGCGGCCAAATCGACGTCGCCTTGCTCGATGTCAATCTCGGTGGTCAGCCGGTCTTCCCCATCGCCGACCTCCTGCGGGCAAAGGGAGTGCCGGTGATCTTTTGCACGGGCTACGGCAACACGGGACTGCGCGACGTCGACCACGGCGCGCTGGTGCTGCAAAAGCCCTTTCGCGCCGCCGATCTGGCCAGTGCATTGAGCCAGGCGCTGGGGGCGGAAACGCCCCCATCCTAACTTGTCTCAGCTTTCGCCCGGCGCGCGGGTGGTCAGCGACAAGGCATGCACCGGACCGGCCAATTCGTCCGCCAGCAGAGCGTACACCAGCCGTTGGCGTCGCACGCGGCTCAGTCCCGCGAATGCGGCCGCTTCGATGGTGACGTTGAAATGGCTCTCGCCGCCTTCGCGCGCGCCGGCGTGTCCCGCGTGGCGAGCGGAATCATCGACCACCCGCAAGGCGCTGGGCGAAAGGCCGAGGGTCAGTTTTCTCTCGATGGCGCGCGCGACCGCGCCCATGGTCGACCCGCGATTGTTGGCTGTCAATTCTTGAACTGAACCTTCTTCTGCTCATACTTCGCACTCATGGCGTCGATCTTTCAATACCGCCCACGCTTCGTGGACATTCGCGTGCGGCCGCCCAAACCCGAGGAAGAGGCGCGGGCCGCCGACGTCAATGCTCTCAAGGCCGGGGAACGGGCCTGCGATCACCAAGGCTGTCGCGCCGCCGCGGCGACCCGCGCGCCCAAATCGCGCGATCTTCTATCCGACCACTACTGGTTCTGCCGAGAGCACGCCGCTGAATACAACCGATCGTGGAACTTCTTCGCCGGTATGACCGAGGGTGAGGTTCGGGCCCGCCTGGCCGACGACCTGATCACGGGCGGGCGTCCCACATGGTCTTTCAAAGGCGGCGCGCGCAATCGCGAGGCGGCCGGTAACCGGGGTTTCTTCCGCGATCCCTTCGGCATTTTCGGCGCCGGCAAGGCCCGTCAGGATGACGACCGAGCTGCCTGGGATCGACGGCTGGGAAAGCTGGAACGCGGCGCCCTGGCCGACCTCGATCTTGACGCCACCGCCGGCGGACCGGTCATCCGCTTGCGCTATCTTGAGCTGGTCAAGCGCTGCCACCCGGACGCCAATGGCGGCGACCGATCCGCCGAACATAAGCTGCAGCGGGTGATCCGGGCCTACAAGACCCTGCAGAAAGCGAAACTGGTCTAACCCTAGGCTGCGGCCTTCACGCCGGTCTCGACCAGCCAGTCGAGAATCTTTTGCTTGGGCATGGCCCCGACCTTCATGGAGGTCATCTGGCCGCCCTGGAAAAGCATCATGGTTGGGATGCCGCGCACGCCATAGCGCGATGGAGTGGCCGGGCTCTCCTCGATGTTGAGCTTGGCTATGGTGACCGCGCCCTTCAGTTCATCGGCGATCTGCTCGAGGGCCGGAGCGATCTGCTTGCAGGGTCCGCACCATTCCGCCCAGAAATCCACCAAGACCGGGCCCTCTGACTTGAGGACGTCCGCTTCGAAGGTGGCGTCGGTGACCGCGACGGTGCTCATGGGAAACTCCTGATTTCTGTT
>PMOM01000028.1 GCA_003161535.1 Caulobacteraceae bacterium
CCGTAGCCGAGGATGGACACCACTGGGCCAAAGATCTCCTCCTTGGCCACGCTCATCTCGTTGGTGACGTTGGCGAACACGGTGGGCTTCACATAGAAGCCCTTGTCCAGGCCATCGGGCCGCCCCGCCCCGCCGGTGACCAGGGTCGCCCCCTCGGCGATGCCGGCCTTGATCAGGCGCTGGATCTTTTCCCACTGGGTCTTGTTGACCACCGGTCCGATCTGGGCGTTGCCGTTGGGATCGCCGACCGTGGTGGATTCGGCGGCTTCCTTGGCGATGACGATGGCCTCGTCCATCTTGCCCGCCGGGACCAGCATCCGGGTCGGCGCGTTGCACGACTGGCCGGAGTTCTGCATCACGTGCTTGACGCCGCCGCCGACGGCGGAGGCCATATCGGCGTCTTCCAGGATGATGTTGGGGCTCTTGCCACCCAGTTCCTGGGCCACTCGCTTGACCGTGGAGGCCGCGGCCTTGGCCACCTCGATCCCCGCCCGCGTGGAGCCGGTGAAGGAAACCATGTCGATGTCCGGATGGCTGGAGATGGCCGCGCCGACCTCGGCGCCGGTGCCGTTGATCATGTTGAACACTCCGGCGGGAACCCCGGCGGCCTGCATGATCTCGGCCCAGATATATGCGGAGAACGGGGCCTCCTCGGAAGGCTTGAGCACCATGGTGCAGCCGGTGGCCAGGGCAGGGACGACCTTGCAGGCGATNNATCTGGTTGATCGGCCAGTTCCATGGCGTGATCATGCCGCATACGCCGATCGGCTCCTTGACGATCCGGGTGGCGCCGCGGTCCTCCTCGAACTGGAAGGCCTTCAGGACGGCGATGCCGGTGGCGATGTGGGCGATGCCGATGGGCGCCTGGGCGCGTTGGGCGAGGCTGGCCGGCGCGCCCATCTCTTCGGTGATGGCATGGGCGATGTCGCCGAAGCGCTTCTGGTACTCGGCCTGAATGCGCTCGAGAAGGTCGATGCGCTCCTCGCGGCTGGTCTGGGAATAGGTCCCGAACGCCTTGCGCGCGGCCTTGACGGCTTTGTCGACATCGGCGGCGGAGCCGGCCGACACATGCCCGCAGACGCTTTCGGTGGCGGGGTTGATCACCTCAAGGCTCTTGGGAGTGATCGGATCGACCCACTGGCCGTCGATATAGAACTTCATGTACTCGCGCATGCGGGTCTCCTTTGAGAGGGGAAGCGGAGTCCGGCTCGTCCGCCGGGCCACTTCGAAGGCCATATTAGTGATCACGGTTCATACGGGAAGGGGGCACGCGATATAACCCCCCTCTCGCGGGCGGAATGCGGGGCCCGCGCCTCTTGCGCGTGGAAGGGTGAGGGGCTACCCGCTCGCGGGCAGAGAGTTGGAGCGCGCTCATGATCGCCATCGCGGCCATCCTGGTCTTCGTCATCGTCCTTGGAGCGCTGAATTTCTTCGAGTTCGGCCGTCTGGATTGACCGCGAGGCGACGAAACCGGCGATGACCGATCGAGGCTGGGCCCTGGTCACCGGCGGGTCGCGCCGCATCGGACGGGCCCTGGCCCTGGCTGCGGCGGGGGCAGGCCATGACATCATCATTCACGCCCGTTCCGCGACGCAGGCTGACGAGGCCGCGCAAGCCGTGCGCCGGCAGGGTCGCCGCGCGGAGATCCTGGTCGCCGACCTCGCCGATCCGGCGGCCTGCGCCGGGCTGATCGCGGCGGCGCCCGCTCCCCTCACTCTGCTGGTCAACTGCGCCTCGCGGTTTGCCGATGACCGCATCGAAAACCTGGTCGTTGAAGACTGGGACGCCACCCTGGCGACCAATCTGCGCGCGCCGGTGCTCCTGGCCCAGGCCTTCGCCGCCGCCCTGCCGCGTGGGCGCGAAGGTCTGATCGTCAACATCGTCGATCAGCGCGTGTGGCGACTGACCCCGCACTTTTTCAGTTACACGATCAGCAAGGCCGCCCTGTGGGCGGCGACCCAGACGCTCGCCCAGGCGCTCGCCCCGCGCATTCGCGTCAACGCCATCGGACCAGGTCCGACACTCGCCTCCACCCACCAGTCGCGGGCCCAGTTCGCAGCCGAGACCGCCGCGGTGCCGCTGGGCCGCGGCGCGAGTCCCGACCAGATCGGGGAGGCCTTGCGCTATCTGATCGACGCGCCTTCGGTGACCGGTCAGATGATCGCGGTGGACGGTGGCCAGCATCTGGCCTGGCGCACCCCCGACGTGGAGACCGATCCCGCGCATGGCTGACCGACCGCCCGAGGTCCCCGTCAAGATCCTGTCGACCACGGTGTTCGTGCGCGGCCTGGCCGTGGAAGCGTGGATCGGCGTCTATGATCACGAACGCGATCGGCGCCAGCCGCTGATCATTGACGTCGAACTCGAGGTGGCGGCGGGCGGCTGGCGCGCCCTGGCCGATACCGTGAACTATGAGACCATCGCCGGCCACGCCCGCGCCATCGCGGCCGGCGGCCACATCGGCCTGGTCGAATCCTTCGCCGAGCGTCTGGCGCGCGCCTGCGTCGCCGAGCCCCGCGTCATGCGCGCCCGCGTGCGAGTGGAAAAGCCCCAGGCCCTGGCCCCGGAAGCCGCCGCCGCGGGGGTGGAGATCATCGCCGCGCGGGTCTAGGCTGCGCCGTAACGGGAGGGATCCATGACCGACACTCCAGCCGAGCCCAAAGCCGCGCCGCCGCTCCAACCGCCGGCCCCGCCGCCCATCCTGGCCGGCGACGATGAACGCATGCTGGCGATGGTCATCTACATTCTTTATCTGGTGCCGTTCGGCGTCACCCACATCGTCGGATTGGTGCTGGCCTATGTCAGCCGCGAGTCGGCGCCCGATTGGCTGAGGAGCCACTACACCTTCCAGATCCGCACCTTCTGGATCGGCCTGCTCTACTTCATCGGGGCGTGCATGTGCCTGATCATCCTGATCGGCTTCGCCCTGCTTCCGGCGGTGGTGATCTGGTTCATTGTCCGCTGTGCCCTGGGTCTGGCGAGGTTGCTCCGAAACGAGCCCTATCCGACCCCGGAGAGTTGGACCTTCTAGAGCGGCGCCTCTTACGCCATCTGCCGCTCGCGCCGCACCAGCCGGGCGAAGTTGTCCATCAGGGCCAGCGAGATATTGCCCGGCTTGAACCGGTAGTCGCCAATCCGCGCCACCGGCGTCACCTCGGCGGCGGTGCCGACGATGAA
>PMOM01000133.1 GCA_003161535.1 Caulobacteraceae bacterium
CAGATGTGGGCGCCGCCGCCGAACGCCACATGCGGGTGGTGGGCGCGGCTGACATCGAAGCGGTGCGGGTCGTCGAACACCTGCGGATCGCGATTGGCCGCCCTAAGCGAAAGAGTGAAGGCCTGCGACGTCTTCACCGGGCAGCCGCCCACCTCCATGTCCCGCGAGGCGATGCGCCCGGAGATGTCCACCGGCGGCTCATAGCGCAGGGCTTCTTCCACCACCGCGTTGATGATCCCGGGGTCCGCGCGCAGTTTGGCGAGCTCCGCTGGGTGGATCAGGAGCAGCCGCGCGGCGTTGCCGATCAGGTCGGTGGTGGTCAGATTCCCGCCGATCAGGAGCGAACTGAGGTTGATCCGCAGCTCGATGTCGCTGAGTGGCGCGCCGCTCGCCTGAAGGGTGGTCATGTCCGAGATCAGGTCGTCGCGCGGCTCGGCCCGGCGCTCGGCGATGGTGTCGGCGAAATAGGTCAGCAGCGCCTGGTTGGACCGCTCCATGTGGGCGGTCTGCGCCTCGTTGCGGAACGGATTGAGGCTCTGGATGGCGCCCTCCGACCAGTCGCGAAACTCAACCAGCCGCTCGGAATCGACCCCAAGTATGGCGGCGATCACATCGATGGGGATGGGGATGCAGAAGGCGCTCATCAGGTCGAAGCCGCCGTCGCCGGCGGCCGCCTGCGTCTCGATCCTGTCCAGCGCGCTCTCGACGATGCGTTCGACCTGCGGACGGCATTTGGCCACTCGCGCATAGAGCGCCTGGGCCAGGGGCCGGCGGATACGGTCATGGTCGGGATCGTCGAGCAGCAGGATGCTGGTGGTCTCGCCGCGCGGGATGTCCGCCGGCACATCGTCGGCGAACCGCCGCTGCAGGTTGGCGGCCTGTTCGGCCCGCAGGGGATCGCGCCACAGGGTCAGGTCGGAGACCACGCCCCGAACGTCTGCGTATCGGGTCAAATAAAAGGTTCCCGACACCTCGTCGCGATGCACCGGCGCGCGCGAACGCAGATCATCCAGCGCCACGTGGGGATCGGCCCGGTAGCCGGGATCCAGCGGCGTGAGCTGGAAAATGGTCGGCAGGGCGTCCTTCGTCACGGGGGCGATCTCACCAAGCCTCGGGATCGCCACTAGAGCAGCATCCCCCAACGTCAGGCAATGAGCCTTCCGCGGCCGGTTTTCCTTCTCGCGCCCGTCCGCGCCGTGCTACCGCCAAGCCATGGCCCGGCGCCCGACGCTCGACTTCCTGAAGACCGAATCGGGGGCCGGCCTGATCCTGGCCCTGGCCGCCGCCGCCGCCGTAATCGCGGCCAACTCCGCCGCCTCGGGCGCCTACTTCGCCTTCGTCGACGCGCCCTTTTCGGTGCGCCTGGGCGCCTTCGCCCAGACCCGCGCGGTGGCCAGCTGGGTCAAGGACGGCCTGATGGCGGTCTTCTTCCTGGTGGTCGGCATGGAGATCAAGTTCGAGGTCCTGCGCGGCGAGCTTTCCAGCCCCCGGCGCCTGGCCCTGCCGCTTCTGGCCGCCCTGGGCGGCATGGTCGTCCCGGCGGCGATCTATCTGGCCTTCAACCTGGGGGCCGGCGGCTCGGTGCGGGGATGGCCGATCCCCGTGGCGACCGACATCGCCTTCGCCCTGAGCGCCCTGGCCATCGTCGCGCCGCGCCTGCCCGCCTCCCTGCGCCTCTTCCTGCTCACAGTGGCCATCGCCGACGATCTGGGAGCGGTGGGCCTGATCGCTCTGCTGTTCACCAGCACGCTGCATCTCGCGGCTCTGGTCGGCGCCGGCCTCGCCCTCGCCGTCCTGGCCCTGCTGTCGAGCTGGAAGCGCACACCGTATCTGATCTACGCGGCGGGCTTCGCCATCGTCTGGGCCTTCACCCTGGAATCGGGGATCAACACCTCCCTGGCCGGCGTCGCCTGCGCCCTCACCGTCCCCATCGGCGCCCGCCGCGCCGATCAGCCAAGCGTGCTCAAGTCGTTCATGGATTCCCTGCACCCCTGGGTCGCCTACGTCGTCCTGCCGCTCTTCGCGTTCACCGCCGCCGGGTTTTCGGCGCGGGGCCTCGCGCCTGACCAAATCGTTTCGCCGATGTCTTTGGGCGTCTTCCTGGGGCTTTTGATCGGTAAGCCGGTGGGAATCTTCGGCTTTTCCCTGGTCGCCGCCGCCCTGCGCCTGGCGCGCCGGCCGGCGGGAACCACCTGGCTGGAGCTGGGGGGCGTCACCATGCTGTGCGGCGCGGGTTTCACCATGAGCCTTTACATCGGCGCCCTGGCCTTCGACGCCCACGACCCCGTCGCCCAGAGCCAAGCGCGGGCGGCGGTGATCGCCGGCTCCCTGGCCTCGGTCCTCGCCGGCGGCGCCCTGCTCGCCTGGGCCCAGACCAAGCGCGGCCCGCAGAGCGAAGATACAGAGGGCTAGACCTTTCTTTCTCTGCCCCCTCTNNAGGGGGCGGCGACCGGCCGCCTAGAGAGCCCCCCTCCCCGCCTTCGGCGGTACTTCCCCCAGAGGGGGCAGAGAGACAGCCCTGGCCCTACAGCGCCGCCTTCTGCCGCGCCACCCGCGCCTGCCACAGGCACAGGAGCGGCGTGACGACAAGCTCCATGACCAGCGTCCAGCGCATGGGCCCCGGATCGACGCCCATGAACCAGCCCCACAGGCGCGCCAACCCTCCGATGACGACGACGGCCGTCAGGGTGCGGACGATCGTCCCTCGCCGCTCGATGGCGGGGACGCAGCCCCACACAATCAGGCCGATGGCCAGCAGCAGTCCCGAGAGGTAGCGGAAGTGGCTGTCGGCCGCCGGTCCCGCGACGACGCCGACGATCGAGGCGCCCCGCCAGGCGCCGGCGAATCCGGCGTAGACCGGCACGCAACCCCCCAGCAAGATCGCCAACTGCAAGCCTCGTCGCTCCATGTCGCGACCTTGCCCATTCTTGACCCTGGCTGTCCATCGGCCCATAAGCCGCCCCTTCCGGCGCCAGTCATTCCTCGCGCCTCCACCGCCACGACCCCCTCC
>PMOM01000228.1 GCA_003161535.1 Caulobacteraceae bacterium
GCCTCGATCACTTCCCACTTCGACGAATCGATCATCAGCGGCACGCGGGCGATGTCCGGCTCGGCGGCGATGAGGTTGAGAAAAGTGGTCATGGCGTGGACCGAATCGAGCAGGCCCTCGTCCATGTTGATGTCCAGGACCTGTGCGCCCGCCTGGACCTGGTCGCGAGCCACGGCCAGGGCGGCGGCATAGTCGCCGTCGCTTATCAGCTTTCGAAAGCGGGCCGAGCCGGTGACGTTGGTCCGCTCGCCGATGTTGACGAAGAGCGGTCTCACACGCCTCTCCTGGAGGCAGAGGTGCTGATCACGCGAGTTCGAACGCCTCCAGCCCGGCAAGCCGCATGGCGGGGGGCCGCTCGGGAACTTGGCGCGGCGTCTTGCCCTCGACGGCGCGGGCGATGGCGGCGATGTGCTTGGGCGTCGTGCCGCAGCAGCCGCCGACGATATTGACCAGGCCGCCGGCGGCCCATTCGCCCAGCTGCGCCGCGGTCTGGNNGCGGCTCTTCGTCGTACTCGCCAAAGGCGTTGGGCAGGCCGGCGTTGGGATAGGCGGCCACCAGGGTGTCGGCGATGCGGGCCAGTTCGGCGATGTGCGGGCGCATGAGATCGGCGCCCAGAGCGCAGTTGAAGCCGACCACGAAGGGCCGTGCGTGACGGATGGAGTTCCAGAAGGCTTCCACCGTCTGGCCCGACAGTGTGCGGCCCGATCGATCGGTGATCGTCCCGGAGATCCAGATGGGCAGAGGCTCAAGCCCCTCGTCCTCCAGGTCCAGAATGGCCTTGATGGCCGCCTTGGCGTTGAGGGTGTCGAAGATCGTCTCGACGATGAAGAAGTCCACGCCGCCCTGGTGCAAGGCCCGCGCCTGCTCGAGATAGGCGCCGTGCACCTCGTCAAAGGTTACCGATCGGGCGCCTGGATCATTGACGTCGGCCGACATCGAAAGGGTGCGGCTCAAGGGGCCGATGGCGCCGCCGACAAAGCGCGGCTTGTCCGGCGTCTTTTGCGTCCAGCGGTCGGCGGCCTGGCGGGCCAGGGCGGCGGCGGCGAGATTGATATCGGCCACCGCGCCTTGCAGGCCGTAGTCGGACTGGCTGATCGAGGTGGCGTTGAAGGTGTTGGTCTCGGCGATGTCCGCGCCGGCCTCGAAATAGGCCTCGTGCAGATCGCTGACGATGTCGGGCCGGGTCAGACACAAAAGATCGTTGTCGCCCTTCAGATGCATGGTGTGGTCGGCGAACCGCTCACCGCGAAAGGCCGCTTCGCCAAGGCCCAGACGCTGGATCATCACGCCCCAGGAACCGTCCAGCACCAGGATGCGCTCGCGGGCAGCCGCTTTCAGGACTTCCATACGTTGCGCGCGGACTGATGTGGGGCTCATGACGCGGTCTCCTCGCGTACGCCCAGCACCCGGCAGATGGCGTAAACCAGATCGGCGCGGTTGAGCGTGTAGAAGTGAAAGTCGTCGAAACCCTCCTCCTCGAGGCGGGCGCACATCTCGGCCGCCACCGAGCCGGCGATCAGGCGGCGCGTCTCGGGATCTTTGTCGAGGCCCTCGAAGAGATTGCCCAGCCAGTCGGGCAGAGCGATGCGGCAGGGCGCGGCCATCCTCCGCAGGCCCTTGAAATTGGTTACCGGCATGATGCCCGCGGAGATGGGGATGGTGACGCCGGCTTTGCGCACCTGATCGATGAAGCGCAGGAAACCGTCGATGTCGAAGAAGAATTGGGTGATGGCCCGGGTCGCTCCGGCGTCGATCTTGGCCTTGAGGACATCGATGTCGTGGGCCGCCGAGGCGCTTTCGGGGTGCACCTGGGGATAAAGGCCGACCGAAACCTCGAAGTCGGCGATGCGCGCGATGGCGCGGGCAAGCTCGGTGGCGTTGGCGTAACCATCGGCGCGGGGCATGTAGGCGCCGCCGATCTGGCCGGGCGGATCGCCGCGCAGGGCGACGATGTGCCGGATACCGGCGTCCCAATAGTCCTTGATCACGCTGTCCACCTCGGCGCGCGAGGCGTCCACGCAGGTCAGGTGAGCGGCCGGGGCGAGCGAGGTCTCTTTGAGCATGCGAAGGACGGTGCGATGGGTGCGCTCGCGGGTCGATCCGCCGGCGCCGTAGGTCACCGAAACAAATTCCGGCGCGAGGGGTTCAAGGCGGCGAATGGCCAGCCACAGGTTCTCTTCCGCCTCCGGAGTCTTCGGCGGCGAAAATTCGAAGGAGACCTTCAGGCGACGCGCGTCGCGGCCGCCGGCCCGGGCGACGGGGCCCAAGGCGCTCGCCGACGGCGCGCGGGGGGAAAGGTCGAGGGGCGCGGTCATGCGAACCGCCGGATGCGCCCGGCGCCCTCGGCGGCGGCCCGGTCGGCGCCCCAGATCTTGACTGTGAGACCCCCCTCGGCGGCGGGCGGCAGGGTGGTGACGAAGACGCCGCCCAGACCGCTGGCCGCCAGCCAACGCTCCATCTCCAGATCGAAAAAGCCAAGCCGCCGGTGGGCATGTTCGGCGCGCAGAAACTCCAGATCGTGCGGCGCGAAGTCGACAATCAGGAGGCGGCCTCCCGGCGCCACCAGCCGCGCGGCCTCGGCCACCGCCGACGCCGGTTCGCCCAGGTAATGCAGCACCTGGTGGACAACCACCAGATCGGCTTCACCGCCCGCCAGGCCGGCGCCCAGAATGTCGCCGTGGCGAAGTTCGCAGTTGGTCAGACCCGCCTGGGCGACCGCGCCCCTGGCGATGTTGAGCATCTGGCGCGACAGATCCAGACCCACGGCGGCCCGCGCCCGGCCGCCCAGAAGGGTCAACATGCGGCCGGCGCCAGTCCCCAAGTCCACCAAACGATCGAAAGGACCCTCGCCGGCGGCCTCCAGGATGGCCGCCTCGACCGCCGCCTCGGCGGTGTACAGCGAGCGAATCTCGTCCCAGCGATCGGCGTTCTTGGCGAAATAGGCCGCGGCCTGCCCAGCCCGCTCGGCGCTCACCCCGTCCAGCCGTTCGGCGTCGCGGGCAAGGGTGACATCGCCAGGCGTGACCAGCGCAAGGATCTGGTCGGCGAGGTTGCGCGTCGGCGAGGGCTCGGCCAGGCGATAGAACACCCAGGCGCCGTCGCGGAATCGCTCCGCGAGCCCGGCGTCCGCCAAGAGCTTCAGATGGCGAGAGACCCGCGGCTGGCTCTGGTTCAGAATCCGGCACAGCTCCAGGACCGCCAGCTCCTCGCGCGCCAACAGGGCCAGGATACGAAGACGCGTCGGCTCGGCCGCCGCGCGCAGAACTTCCACCACCTGATCGGACCTCAGCGCCATGAGGATATAAAGATATCCTTATATGATTTTGTCAAGCCCTTCGGAGCCCGCGCTCCCGGAGGCCTACGCCCTACTCCACCACCGGATTGGCGAGGGGTTCGCCGGCGAAAAAGCGGCGCAGATTCTCGCGGGTGAGCGCCACCATCTTGGGGATGGCGCCGGAGGTCGCGCCGGCGGTGTGCGGGGTGAGCACGGTGTTGGGCGCATCGGCCCAGCGCGACGGGGGCGTAGGTTCGGTCTGGAAGACATCCAGGGCGGCCATGCCCAGGCGCCCGGCCTTCAGGGCCTCGATGAGAGCGTCCTCATCCACCACCTTGCCGCGCGAGACATTGACCAGCAAACCCTCCGGTCCCAGGGCGTCGATGACCGGGCGGGAGATCAGGCCCAAGGTTTCCTCGTTGGCCAGGCAGGCGACCATCAGGATGTCGCAGGAGGCCGCCAAGTCGGCCAGGCTGGCGGCCCGGGGCCAGGGCGCCTGGGGTTTCTCCCGCGGACCCCACCAACTCACCTCCAGACCGAAGACCTCGCAACGGCGGGCGATCGCCGCGCCGATATCTCCCAGCCCGACGATGCCGACCTTGCGCCCGGCCAGGGAGGTGGTCTGCATCTTGGCGGTGGATTTCCAGCCGCCAAAGCGCACCATCTTGTCTCCGGCCACGATACGGCGCCAGGCGCCCAGCATCAGGCCGATGGCGTGGTCGGCGACATCCTCGTGGTTGACGCCCGGCGAGTGGCTGACCTTNNTAGCCGGTGGTGAAACAGGCGATCAGGCCGAGCTTGGGCAGGCTCTCGGCGAAAGCCTTGTCGATGGGAAATTCGCCCGCCACCACCAGAGCGCCGATCACGCCGACCGCTTCCACCGGCGGGCCCTCCCAGAACCGCCAGACCGTGAAGTCGGGCTCCAGGAAGGCCGTCAGCATGCCGAGGTGCGGCGGCAGGATCAGCAGGGCGGGCTTGGAGGAAGGCATGGGCGTCTCCTGAAGCGCCGGTTGCAAGCCGTATAGCTATACGTATAAGCTTGCGGGATGAGGAAGCTTACCATTACGGTGGAAGATGACGTCTACTCCGGTCTGCGCCAAAGAGTGGGGCCGCGACGGATCAGCCGTTTTTTGAACGACCTGGCCAAACCTCTAGTGACTGAAGATGCGCTGCTCGCGGGATACCGCGCCATGGCGGCCGACGGCGTCCAAGAGAAGGACGCTGACGAATGGTGCGAAGCCTTGATTGGCGACGCGGTCAATGACGGCGACTGATCGGCCCCGCCGAGGCGAGGTCTGGTGGGTCGCCTTCGATCCCTCGATTGGCGGTGAAGCGCGCAAGACGCGGCCGGCTGTCATCGTCAGCAATGATTCGGCCAACGAAGCCTTGAACCGGGTGCAAGTCGTGCCGCTGACCACCAACGTCGCGCGCCTCTATCCCGGAGAAGCTTACGTCCTCCTCAATGGCGAGCCACGTAAAGCCGCGGGCGCACAGATCGCGACCGCGTCCAAACTTAGGCTGCGCGGCCGCATGGGCCACCTGTCAGGCTCGGACATCACCGCCATCGAGCGGGCCGTTCGCGTGCAGCTGGGATTGTAGCTACCGCCCGAACTTCTGGAACTTGATGCGTTTGGGGATCAGGGAGTCGGCGCCCAGGCGGCGCTTCTTGTCTTCTTCATAGGCTTCGAAGTTGCCTTCGAACCATTCGGCGTGGCTGTCGCCTTCGAAGGCGAGAATGTGGGTGCACAGCCGGTCGAGGAACCAGCGGTCGTNNAACTGCTCCAGGGCGTCCTCCAGATTCTGCAGCGTCTCGATGTCCAGATCATTGGTCGGCTCGTCCAGCAGGATGACGTTGCCGCCCTCGGTGAGAGTCTTGGCCAGATGCACGCGGTTGCGCTCGCCCCCCGACAGCTGGCCAACCTTCTTCTGCTGATCGGCGCCCTTGAAGTTGAACGATCCGACATAGGCGCGGCTGACCAGCTCGCGGTTTCCCACCTTGATCACATCCAGCCCGCCGCTGATCACCTGCCAGACGGTCTTTCCCGCATCCAGGTCGTCGCGGCTCTGATCGACATAGGCGAGCTTGACGGTGTCGCCCAGGCGGATCGCGCCGGCGTCGGGCTTCTCCTGGCCGGTGATCAGCTTGAACAGGGTCGATTTGCCGGCGCCGTTGGGGCCGATGACCCCGACGATGCCATTGGGCGGCAGCTTGAATGAGAGGTCCTTGAAGAGAACCTTGTCGCCGTATTCCTTTTCCAGGCCCGATACCTCGATGACCACCTGGCCAAGGCGCGGCCCCGGCGGAATCTGGATGGTGGCGAAGCTCTG
>PMOM01000144.1 GCA_003161535.1 Caulobacteraceae bacterium
AGACGCGCCAGCTCGGCGCTCAACGGCCGATCGAGGCCGGTGCCGAACAGGGCGTCGATGATGAGCTCCTGGCGGCCGCCGCTCTCGGTCAGAGAGCTCGTTTTCCCATCCCATCGCGCCGCGGCAGCGACGGAATCGGCGGTCTTTGGCGGCCCAAGCGCCTCGATTCGGATCGGCCAGCCTTGTTGCTTCAACAGGCGCGCCGCCACATAGCCGTCGCCGCCATTGTTGCCCAGCCCGGCGAGCACCACCGCCTCGCGAGGCGAAAAACGCTCCGCCACGGCGGCGGCCACGGCCGCTCCCGCCCGCTCCATCAACTCCAAGCCCGACGTTCCGGTAGCCACCGCCGCATGATCTGCGGCCGACATCTCGGCCACGGTCAGAATGTCGCGCGGGGGGCCGTTCATAGCACCCCCGTCGTCGCCTGCGCGCCGCGTTCGATCAATCGCAGGCCCGCGGACCCCGCCTCAAGCGTTGTGATTGAGACGTGGTCGGGGCGAAAGACGATCACCCGGCTATCGGCCGCCAGCAGCGAGATCACCGCATTGATAGCCACGAAGTGACTGAACACCGCGCAGCCCTCGCGCGACGCCAGCGCCGCGGCGACCGCCTGGCGCCAGGCGACATAGTCGATGTCTCCGCGGATATCGGCCCAGTCGCCTGCGAACGCCGCCCGCAACCATGCCGGTCGCTCGGCGTGATCCATGGCGCGGGGCGTGGGAATTTCGCCCACCGCCGGATCGATCGCCGGGTCAACGCCCAGGGCGTCGGCCAGCGGTTGGGCGGTTTGGCGACAGCGCTTCAGGGGCGAACTCACCACCCTTGTCGGCCGCTCGCCGGCCGGCAGGGCCAAAAGACGCTCGGCCGCCGAACGGGCCTGGCCCTTGCCGACGTCGTCCAACCCCGGGTCATCGTCATCGCCTCCCCAGGAGGAGGCGGGCCGGCCATGACGGATGAGATAAAGCCGGCTCACGGTTTAATCGGGAAGGAAGACATTGTGTTCGCCATCCTCGGCGAGGCGGACGTGGCCGCGCCGACCAATCTGTTCGGTCGCCTCCATCGCAGCCAGCGTGATCTCGTCGGCCGGCGTATTGGCGACGAACCGGCGCCCCTCCTGGTCGCGCCCGATGACGATGCCCATGCGGTAGCCCTCGCGGGTGTGGACCACCGTGTAGGTCTCGATCACAGCCGGTCCCTCGGGACATTCGACGATCGCCGGATGCTCAAGAGCGTCAATCCTGCGCTGGATGACGTCGGGATTCTCCCGCGCGAAGGTCTTCTTGGGCGGGGCGGTGGAATAAACGCCGGTAGACTGCTTGGTCAGAAACCAGCCGTTGGCGGTGGCGAGGCCGAAGCTTCCCGGCTTGGCGCGCAGCTTTTGCATCATCGTGGCCACCGAATGCATGGCGTAGTTGTTTCCAGGTCCCCCGAAGTACGGCAGGCCGCCGGTCACCGTCAGGCCGCGCGGATCGTCAAGCGCAAGACCCAGGGCCTCGGCCCCGATCTCAACCGCCGAGGGAAAACACGAATAGAGATCAAAGTAATCCACGTCGGCCAAGCCAATTTCCGCCATGTCCAGCGCCCGCTGACCGGTTAGGCGCATGGCCGGGCTGGAGTGATAGTTCTGGCGCTCCAGGGGGAACCACAGATCGGCGGCGTCGGCGCAGCCGTGGAGATACACCCAGCGATCTTCCGGAACCCCTAGTTCTTTGGCCTTTCCCACACTGGCGATCAGCAACGCCGCCGACTGGTCAACCTGCATGATGGCGTTGAGGTACTTCGGGTAAGGATAGCTGATCATGCGGTTGTCCGGCCCGACGGTCACCAGGTCTTCCGGCGTGCGCGCGGTGGGGAACCAAGCGAAGGGATTTTCGGCGGCGACCCTGGTGAAGGGAGCGAACAAATCTCCCAGCCGCTGTTGGTGACTTTCCGACGAACGGCCGTCTCGGGCCCGCAGAGCGTTTTCGAACATCGGGTAGATATTCACCGGCAGGCCCAGCCCGTGAGCCGCTTCGTGTGGCGTCACGCCCGAACGCGCGTCGCCGATGCGCGCGGGCGGATAGGCATGGTCGTCGCCATAGCCATCGAAGGGCAGATTCTGCGCCAAGCGCCGCCTCAACGAGCCCAGAAATTCCGCGCCCGCCGCCAGCACGAACTCGCTTTGCCCCGCGGCGATGCGTTCGCAGATGGTGTTGATGAGCTGCTGCGGGCTGTTTCCCCCCATGTGGGTGTAGGGCGCCCAGCGGGGCGCCGCCCCCAGGACCTTGGCCAGGCTGGCGGGTGGATTGGCCAGGCGGGGGACTGGAATCCTCGCCAGGGCGCCGGGCGCATCGATGGTGAAGCCCACCACCGCCAATCCGTCCAATCCTCGCAAACTTAAAGGGGCCAAGCCCGCGTCGGTGGCCGCTTCGCGAGAGGCGATGGTGACAAGTTCCAGGGGCGTCGGCGCCTGGGCCGTCGCGCCGCGATAGGTGAACTGTCCCGCGCCGATCAGCACCGGTGTCGTGTCGAGCATGATCCTCGCTTGCCCAAAGGGCGCGCCGGCTATCTCGCCGCCAGGATTGCGCGCCTTGCCGATCCTAGGGACGCGGACGGGGTTCACAAGGTCTTTCCCCAAATTGCGGAGGATTTCCCTTGTGTCGCGTCTTCGCCGACGGCGCCCGAAACTTGGGCGCCCGGCGCCTCGATTTTCAGCCGCCGAAACGCCGCGCGGCGATTGACAGGATGGGCTCCGAACAGGCTCTTGTGCGTCGAAGGCCGCTCGTGCTGCTTGCCGCGGCGACCGAGCCAGCATTCGCATCGGACGTTAAGTGCATGAAGAAGATCGAAGCGATCATCAAGCCGTTCAAACTCGACGAGGTGAAGGAAGCGCTCCAGGAACTGGGACTCCAGGGCATGACGGTCCTGGAGGCTAAGGGATT
>PMOM01000057.1 GCA_003161535.1 Caulobacteraceae bacterium
CACGCCCGTCTGGCGGGCGATCTCTATGAACGTCGTGACCAGGCCCTGCTTGCGCGTGTCGTGCACCTGCGGCAGCCGCACCACCACCACCTTGACGCCGGCCGCCGACATCTCCTGGCCCGCCATCTCGGACGCCACGCGAGGGTTGGGATTATTGGCGTTGAACACATCCTCGGTCGCGAGCCGTCCGGGCTCTTTGGCGCCCATGCCGGTGCCCGACGTGATGACCAGCGGCCGCTCGGAGCCGGCCAATGCTCCGCCCAGCGCCCCAATCGCGCGCTGGTCTTTCTCGCAATTGGCCACGAAATTGGAGAAGTCGTGGTCGAACGCCGTGTGGACGACGGCGTCCGCCTGCGCCGCGCCGGCCTTGAGGCTATCCAGGTCCTCCAGCGTACCGCGATGCGGCTGCGCGCCAGCTTGCACGAGCGCCGTCGCGCCGGCGTCCGATCGCGTCATCCCCAGTACCTGATGCCCGGCGCCGAGCAGTTCGGGGACGATGTGCGAACCGATGAAACCGGTCGCGCCGGTGAGGAATATGCGCATGGGAGAACTCCGATGATCGTTGGAAGGCCCATGTAATCCTCTCAATCGTCATGGTATAGTAGTGACTGTATCATGGTATAAACTTTACCAGGAACGCTATGGCCGTCGAGACGAGCAATAGGCTTGGGGCCTTTCTCAGGGATCGCCGCACCCGGATGGATCCGGCCGCCTTGGGCTTCCCCAAGGGACGCCGGCGCACGCCGGGGTTGCGCCGCGAGGAGGTCGCCCAGCGCGCCAACATCAGCCCCACCTGGTACACTTGGCTGGAGCAGGGCCGCGGCGGCGCGCCCTCGGCCGATGTGCTCGACCGCATCGCCGCCGGCTTGATGCTGAGCGAGCCGGAGCGTGAGCATATCTATATGCTCGGCCTGGGGAGGTCCCCCGAGGTCCGCTACACGGCCGTGCATGGAGTGACGCCCCGCCTGCAGCGGGTGTTGGACGCCCTTGAGGTCAGCCCGGCGATCATCAAGAACGCAACTTGGGACGTCATCGCCTGGAACCGCCCCGCCGCCGCGCTTCTGATCGACTACGCCAAGCTGCCGCCGAACGATCGCAACATCCTTCGCCTGATGTTCGCCGACGCGCGCGTGCGGGCCGCCCAGGAGGATTGGAGCAGTGTCGCCCACTATGTGGTGGGCGCCTTTCGGGCGGACGCCATGCGCGCCGGCGCGTCAGACGAGATTGCGCGGCTGGTCGAGGAACTTTCCCAGCTCAGTCCCGAGTTCGAAGCCATGTGGCGGGACAACAACGTTAGCGCGCATATCGACGGCGTCAAACATATCCATCATCCGCAGCTCGGCGCGCTGGAACTGGAGTTTTCCACCTTCGCCGTGGACGGCCGTCCAGAACTGGCCATGGTCGTCTATAATCCCGCCACGAGCGCGGACGCCGACCGCATCCGCGCGTTCATCGCGGCTCAATCGACCTGACCGCGCCTGGGTTACCAACGTCCGCTGACGCCCACCATGACGCTCTGGCTTGACTGCCGTTCACGCATCTCGGCGTGGACATCGCCGAAGACATTGAACACGGCGTTGATCGGGATGTTCAGTCGCATCTTCGCCACGGCGGCGTCGGCGCCGAAGCGGCTGGAGTCGACACTGAACGGCGTGCCGGGAGCTCCGAGCATGGCCGCGTCGGTCCGGCTTTCGACGGCGTCAAAGTCGTGGTCCCAGCTCAGTCGGAAGCTGAGCAGGCCCCTCTGGGATGCGCTCCGCAGCAGGTCGCTCGCGTCGATATCCACGCCGGCGGAGGATTTGCTCGTCGCAAACACGGTGGGGAACACATGGAGCGACAGGTCGCCCGCATTGGTTTCCACAAACCCGTTTCGACTTATGGATCCCTTCGTCCATTCGACAAACGGCTCGATCTTGCCGAAGTGGTAGTGGGCGGAAACATCCATGCTCAGCTGCGAGGCGTGCGCGCCGCCGTCAGCGACACGATTTATGGCGCCAAATTGGATCTGGCGTTGGGTCGAGAAGCGGACGGTCGACCCAGCCACCTCACCGTTCAGGCGCAGGGCGCCAATGGCGGTGGCGCCATAGAGTGACAGCCGTTCGGCGGTGACCGTGGCCTCGGCGACGTTGTCGGTCGAGACATGGCCCGTCTCGTAGCTGAAGGCGGCGCCCATGCGGGAGTTGGCCGCCGGCGCGAAGTCCACGCCCACCGCCAGACCTTGATTGTAATCCCTATAGCCGGGCGCATCGCCGTCGGTCCCGGTGACCTGCCATCCGCCGTTGGCGCTCATCCAGAGCGTCACATCATCGCTCAGCGCGGTCGTCGGTACGACCGTCGCTCCCGGACGGGCGCCGTCGATGTCGGACAGACGCGAATTGGTCGTGTCTTCCACCAGTTGGTCCATGTGCGCGGCCATGGTCATGGCGTCGCCGTGCACCGTTCCGGCGATCTGGTCCATGGCCGGGGCGATCGACGGGGCGGCGAGCAGATAGAGGTTTGACAGCACCGCATTCCGGTCGCCGCTCATGATCAGGCCGGGCGCCAGCCGATAGCTGTCGATGGCCGCGCCGAGGCTCCTGCGGTTGGCCGTATCGGCGATGCCGAGGGGCGCCAGGTTCGCGTAGCTGACGGGGGTCACCACCAGCATCACGTCCGTGGCCCCGTAGATGGCGTCGAACTGGGTTCCGGCGGGCAGACCGGCCGTGGGTTGGGTGATGCCGGCGAAGCCGCCGATCACCCCGCCGTCGGCGTGGGCGAAGTCGAAGGCCTGGCCGACTGGGGGCGTATAGGTGTTGGTGGCGGCGCCGGTGATGCCGCGCAGCACCGGGTCGATCAGGCCGCCCGCCGTCAAGGTGGCGCCCGGGCCCGCGACGATGAGGCGCGAATAGGCGCCCGCGCCCGAGCCGGTCCCTGTTCCGTCGATATCGATCTGCGAGGCCCCGCCCGCGAGGGTCAGCGGCGCGCCGAAGGTCAGCGTGCCCGGGTCGTCGCCGGGGGCGATCGTGCCATAGTTGGTCACCCGGCCCAGCACCTTGCCGACGCCGGTCAGGGTCGCGCCCTTGTCAACCAGGATCGCGCCCGTGATGGTCCCGTCGTTGTCCAGCGTGCCAACGGCGATCTCTGTCAGGCCGGTGTAGGATTCGGTTCCGGTCAGGCCGAGCGTGCCGGCTCCGAGCTTGGTGAGCCCCCAGACGCCGTTGGTTTGCGAGATGTTGCCGGTGATCAAGGCCGTGCCGCTGTCGACATCGACCTCGGAGTTGTCGGCCAGCACCAGCGCGTTGTTTACGATGAAGCCGTTATGCAGCGCGAACAGTGTGCCCAGGAAAACGAGCGTTCCCGATCCGCAGGAGCCGTTCCCGCAGGTCAGGCCGCCATGAAAGGAGATGTTGCCGGAGTACGAGTTCACGTTGTTGGTGTCGGTGAGGATGAGCGTGCCCGTTCCATCCTTCTCGAACGGCGCCGAACCGTGGAGCTGACCCGAGATCGTCGCCGCATTGGCGCCGTCCACATCGATGAACGACGCCGACGTGATCGACACCGCATTGGAGATGTTGACGTTGTTGTCCAGCAGTAGCGCGCCGCCCGACAGGGTCGTGGTTCCCGATCCCATGGCGCTGCTGGTTCCGGCTTCCAGCGTGCCGGCGCTGATCGTCGCGCCGCCGGTAAAGGTGTTGTTCGCCGTCAGGTAGGTTGCGCCGGAGCCGATCTGGCGCAGCGCGCCGGGACCCCTGATCACACCTGAGAATGTGACGTTGTCGGAGCGGTCGAAGGCGAGCGTGGCGTAGTCGAACACCGTGCCGACGATCGAGCCCGTCGTTCCGCCGTTGCCCAGTTGCAGCGTGCC
>PMOM01000131.1:0-452 GCA_003161535.1 Caulobacteraceae bacterium
GTGGTGCGGACGCAGATCGACCCATTCTGGTCGATGTTTTCTGGCGGCGTACCGCGTGAACGGGTCGAGCAGTCCCTGGGCTCCGGCTCCATTGTCCGAGCCGATGGGGTGATCCTCACCAACCACCACAACATCGAAGGGGCGCAGGAAATAAGAGTGGTGACCGCCGATCGCCGCGAATGGCCGGCAACGGTGATTCTGGACGATCCCCGCGCCGATCTGGCGGTGCTAAAAATCGACGCCAAGGGCGAACGCCTGCCCACCTTGGCCATCGACGACGAATCCAGCCCGCAGGTGGGCGATCTCGTCCTGGCCATCGGCGATCCATTTGGCGTCGGCCAGACAGTGACCAACGGCATCGTTTCGGCCCTGGCCCGCTCCCAGGTGGGCAGCAACGACTATGCCTTCTTCATCCAGACCGACGCGGCCATCAACCCGGGAAATTCGGGCGG
>PMOM01000131.1:480-4092 GCA_003161535.1 Caulobacteraceae bacterium
CAGGTGGTCGTCGCGGCCATGGGCGGCGGCCACGCGGTCGTGCGCCCGTGGCTGGGCGCCAAGACTCAAGCCCTGAGCGATCAGCTGGCCAAGAGCCTCGGCCTTTCAGCGCCGCGGGGCGTCGTGGTCACCGACGTATGGCCCGGCGGCCCGGCTGACCGCGCCGGCCTGACCCCGGGCGATGTCGTCACTTCCGTGGATGAACAAGACATCAACGACGACGCCGCCCTGACCTATCGCGTCGCCACTCGGCGCGTGGGCGATAGCCTGAATCTCGAGGTTCGCCGCGGGCCCGCGTCTCGCGCCGTGAAAGTCGATCTGGCCGCACCGCCCGCCAGGCCGGCTCCCGATGCCCGCCTCATCGCCGGAGACAATCCTCTGGCCGGCGCCAACGTGATCAACATCTCTCCGGCCAGCGCCTATGAGTTTGGCGTCGATCCCTTCGCCGCTCAGGGCGTGCTGGTCACCCGCGTCGACCGCGGCTACGCCCAGACCATCGGCCTGCAGCCCGGCGACTTTATCCGCGACGTCAACGGACGGAAGGTTTCCACCACCGCCGAACTTCAGGGCGCTCTGGCGACGGGCGCCAAGACCTGGACCCTGGGCATCCAACGCGCCGGCCGCTTGATCACCGCGCGGTTCAGCGGCTAGGCGCGCGTTTTCGCCGAGTCCTCGCCGATCATGCCCCCGCCAGGAATCTCCTAGTCGCGCCTTGAGCATGGCGCGCATGCCACACTCTGCTACGCTCCCCCGATGAGCGATCTCTTCGAAGCCGCCGGCCTGACGCAGGACGCGGCCACGCCGGACGCCCTCGCGCCCCTCGCCGATCGACTGCGGCCCAAGAGCCTGGACGAGGTGGTGGGTCAGGCCCACCTGCTGGGGCCCGAAGGACCTGTCAGGCGCATGGCGGCGGCTCATCGCCTGGGCTCAATGATCCTGTGGGGACCGCCCGGAACCGGCAAGACCACCATCGCCCGCCTGCTCGCCCAGGAGGCCGGCTACGCCTTCCAGCAGCTCTCGGCGGTGTTTTCCGGGGTTGCGGACCTGAAAAAGGCGTTCGAAGCGGCCCGCCTGCGCCGAGCCGCCGGCCAGGCGACCTTGCTCTTCGTCGACGAAATCCACCGCTTCAATCGCGCTCAGCAAGACGGTTTTCTGCCCTTCGTCGAATCCGGAACGGTCACTCTGGTGGGCGCCACCACGGAGAATCCGTCCTTTGAGCTAAACGGCGCGTTGCTGTCGCGCTGCCAAGTCTACGTGCTGCGCCGACTGGACGCGTCGGCCCTGGCCGATTTGCTGATCAAGGCCGAAGCTTTCGAGGGGCGATCCCTGCCTCTCGATCCGGCCGCCCGCGAGGCGATGATTGCTCTGGCGGACGGCGACGGGCGCTATGTGCTCTCCCTGGCCGAGACGGTGTTCAACATCGCTTCGGACGCGCCGCTCGATCCCGCCCATCTGGGCCAGATCCTGCAACGCCGCAGCCCCGCCTACGACAAGGACCGGGAGGAGCATTACAATCTGATCTCCGCTCTGCATAAATCGGTGCGCGGGTCGGACCCAGACGCCGCCCTCTATTGGCTGGCGCGCATGCTGGACGGCGGCGAGGATCCTCTGTTCATCGCCAGGCGGCTGGTGCGCATGGCCAGCGAGGACATCGGCGCCGCCGATCCGCTTTCTCTGTTAATCACCACCGCAGCCAAGGACGCCTATGACTTCCTGGGCAGTCCCGAAGGCGAGCTCGCCTTGGCCCAAGCCTGCGTGCATATGGCCGTCGCACCCAAATCCACGGCGGTCTACGCCGCCTTCGGCGCCGCCCGAAGGCTAGCCAAGGAGACCGGCTCGCTGATGCCGCCCGCCCACATCCGCAATGCGCCAACGCGCTTGATGAAGGATCTCGGCTACGGCAAGGGTTACCAATATGATCCGAATACGGAGGAAGGTTTTTCCGGCCAGAACTATTTCCCCGAGGGTGTCGAGCGGCAGGCATTCTACACGCCCAAAGGGGAGGGGGCGGAGGCCCTCGTCAAGGAACGGCTTGCCCGCTGGGCGGCCCTGCGCGCCAAGGCCCAGGGGACGTGAGGATCAAATCGATCATCCTCTCGCCCGAAGAGATCGCCTTCGCCCGCTCCCTGGTGATCTTCGAGGACGACGACATCCTGGCGTTGAACAAACCTCCGGGCCTCTCCAGCCAAGGTGGCCGGATCGCGGCGCACACCCTCGATGAGCTGCTCGCCGCCTTCGCCAAGAAAAGCGGCTCCAGACCGCGCCTCATCCACCGGCTGGACCGGGACACTTCGGGCGTCATCCTCACCGCCAAGAGCCAGCCGGCGGCCGCGTTTCTGGGCAAGGCGATGATGGGTAGGCGGATCAAGAAGACCTATCTGGCCATCGTCGCGCCTGGCGGCCCCGAGCCGCGTAATGGCGCGATCGAGGTTGCCCTGCGCCGGGTCGATGAGGGCCGCCAAGCCTATGTTCGCGTCTGTGACGACGCCGATCCAGGCGCCAGGAGCGCCTCGACCCGCTACCGAACCCTGGCCGCCAATGATGTCGCAGCCTTGGTGGAGTTGGCTCCGCGCACCGGGCGAATGCACCAGCTGCGTGTTCACCTAAGCTCGATCGGCCGACCGATCGCTGGAGACGCGCGCTATGGGGGCGCCCTCGTGCTGGCGGGGCGGCCCGTCGCCAGGCTGCTGCTGCACGCCGCGGCGCTTAGCTTTCCTCACCCCGCCGGGGGAGATCGACGCGTCGAGGCGCCCCTGCCGGCCGACATCGTCGGCATGTTGGCATCCGTCGGGCTGGCGGCGCCGCCCCGGTGACCGTCAATCCACGCGACCGACGGGGCGAAGCGATCCTTGCCGCCGCCACCCAATCGCGAGCATATCGGCGCATGGAGAGGCTGTTGTTGGTGGCGATGGGCGGCGCCGTGGGCTCGGTGGCGAGATACCTCACCGGCATGGCCGCCCTGCGCATCATTGGGCCCAGGGCGCCGTGGGTGGGGACGTTCACGGTCAATGTGGCAGGCGGCTGCCTTATGGGCCTGCTGGTTGGCTATCTCGCCCACCGAGGAGGACCTGATCAGGAACGCTGGCGGCTGTTGCTGGCGGTGGGGGGTCTGGGCGGTTTCACCACCTTCTCAGCGTTTTCCTTGGACGCGGCGCTGATGATCGAGCGGCGCGCCTGGGGCGCGGCGGGCGCCTACGCCGCCGCCTCCGTGGCGCTATCGGTGGCTGCGCTGTTCGTGGGCCTGATGGCCGCGCGCCGCATGTTCGCCTGATGGGTGAGGTCAAGCTCCTGAGCGTCGCGGCGGGCGAGGATGGCGTGCGCCTTGACCGCTGGCTGCGCCGGCGCTGGCCGCACCTGGGCCAGACGCAGATCCACAAGCTCGCCAGGGGAGGACAGCTGCGCGTGGACGGGGCCAGGGTGAAGGCCGACACGCGGCTCGCCAGCGGGGCGATGGTGCGGGTTCCCCCCTTGCCAGATGCGCAGGCCCGCCAGGCACGCGAGGCCCTGTCATCGCGCGACGCCGCCTTCGCCAGGACTCTGGTGCTCTACGAGGATGATGAGGTGCTGGTTCTGAACAAGCCCGCGGGCCTGGCCGTGCAGGGAGGGACCAAG
>PMOM01000067.1 GCA_003161535.1 Caulobacteraceae bacterium
GCCGCGGAAACGCAAGGTCACCTTCACCTTGTCGCCCTCTTCGAAGAAGCGATGCATGGCGCGCGCCTTGACGTCATAGTCGTGGGTGTCGATGTTCGGCCGCAGCTTGATCTCTTTGATTTCGACCAGCTTTTGGCGCTTGCGGGCGGCGCCTTTCTTCTTCTGCTCTTCGAACTTGTACTTGCCGTAGTCGAGGATCTTGCAGACCGGCGGGTCGGCGCCGGGAGAAACCTCGACCAGATCCAGGCCCGCTTCCACCGCGGCCTCCAGGGCGGCCGATGTCGGCATGATCCCCTGTTTTTCTCCGTTCTGGTCGATCAGCAGAACACGTGGAACGAGAATATCGTCATTGATGCGGGGACCGTCCTTGGACGGGGGCGACGGCATGGGGCGGCGAATAGGCTGTTCTCCTAAGTCTGTTGTCGCGGCGTCTCGTCGATGAATCTCGACGACACTATAGCGTATATGACCAAGCCGTCGCCACCGATCAAGACGCGGGCCCGCGAGCCGGGCGCTCAAGGATCGAGCGGGCCAGGGCGGCGACCCTTTCGACGGGCAGGTCGGCAAGCTCGGGCGCGCTAAGAACGGCGACGTCGCCGCGCGGCGAGGAGAGGGCCGGATCGGACTGGCCGGAAAAGAGCACGATGGCCGGCGCGCCAGCCGCGGCGATCAGATGCATGGGGCCGGTGTCATTGCCCACCGCAAGAGCCGCGCCGGCCCCCAGGGCGGCGATCTGGGCAAGATCGGTCCGGCCGGTGAGGTCGCGGGCGCGGGGCGCGCGGGCCTGGATGGTCCTGGCCAGGTCGCTTTCGGGCGCGCCGCCGATGATGACGACGGCGTAGCCTTGGGCCTCGAGGTCTTCGGCCAAGGCCGCGAAGCGCTCCGCCGGCCAGCGCTTGGCGGGCCGATGCGCCGAACTTCCCGGGGCGAGCAGGACGGTGGGACGAGGATCGTCGCCGGCGGCGGCGGGTTGGGCCGGCGCCTGGGCCGCGAGCCAGGAGACATCCGGCGGCGGCGCGCTGAGCGGACGAGTGGGCGCGTCGGGCCATATGCCGGCGGCGTTGAGCTGCTGGGCGTGGCGCTCCAGGCTGTGCAGGGTCATGCGCGCGGGATTGCGGTGGGGCAGGGCGCAGCCGGCGGCGACGCCGGACCACGCGGGCGGGAAGGGCCGCAAGGCCTGGAAGATGAAGTTGGTGCGGCCGTTGGTCTGCAGGTCGTAGACGCGGTCGTAACGGGCGCGGCGCAGGCGGCCGATCAGCGTGAGCCAGCCGGCGAGGCCCTTCGGTCGGCCATCGGTCTCCACCTGGTCGAAATAGGGGCTGGCGCGGGCCAGGGCCTCGAAGGGCGGGGTGGTCAGCAGGGTGATGGCGGCGCCGGGATGGGCGGCGCGAATGGCCGCGAAGGCGGGCAGGGCGAGGATGATGTCACCCAGGGCCGAGAGCTTGATGACCAGAATCCGCATCGGCGGCGTCATGCTCGGCGTTCGACGAGGCGCCCATAGGCCGCGAAGGTCGCCGCGCACATGGCCTTCAGGGAATAGCTGGCCTCGATCCGGGCCCGCGCCGCCCGGCCCATGACGGCGAGGGTCTGGGGCGTGACCGACAGGGCCGCGTCGAGCGCCCGCGTCCAGGCGTCCACATCGCCGGGGGGCGCCAGCCAGCCTGTCTTTCCATCGATCACCGTCTCGGCCGGTCCGCCCAGATCAGAGGCCAGGACGGGCCGTCGCATGGCTCCCGCCTCGGCCACGCCGCGGCCAAAGGATTCGGGCGAGGTAGACGGGGCGAGGACCAGATCGGCGAGGCCGTAGGCGGCCGGCATGTCATCGACGGCGCCGACCAGGCGGACCTGGTCCACAACTCCCGCGGCGGCCGCGGCGATCTGGATCTGGCGCGCGTAGCCGAGGCTTTCCACCCTGCCGGCCAGGATCAGCACGACGCCTTCCCGCCCCGCCATCCGCCGCATGGCTCGGACGATCATGTCCTGGCCTTTCCAGCCGGTGAGCCGGGCGGCCAGCAGGAGCACGCGGCGATGATCGTCCGGCGCCAGGCCCCAGGCGGCGCGCACCGCGGCGAGGCGATCGGCGGACACCGCCGCCGGGTCGAAGAGGTCGGTATCGACGCCCTCGTGGATGACCACCAGCTTGCCGGCCACAGCCGGATGCTGGGCCAGGACATGGTCGCGGGTGAAGGCGGAATTGGCGATGACCAGATCGCCGCGGGTCATCACCGCGTTGTACCAGCGCTTCAAGACCGACTTCGCGCCATAGATGCCGTGATAGGTGGCGACCAGGGGCACGCCCGTGGCGCGGGCCGCCATCAGGGCGCTGAAGGCCGGCGCGCGGGAGCGCACATGCACCAGGCTGACGCGCTCGCGGCGGATCAGCCTCGCCAGGCGAACGGCGTTGGCGGCGATGACCAGGGGGTTCTTGGACTGCACGGGCAGGCGGATGAGTTCGCCGCCGCCGCTGGCCAGCATCGGCTCAAGCTTTCCGCCGTGCGAGGCCACCAGAGAGCGGCCGCCAGCCGCCGCCACGGCGCGGGCCACGTCGATGGTCAACCGCTCGACCCCGCCGGCGTTCA
>PMOM01000225.1 GCA_003161535.1 Caulobacteraceae bacterium
TCGTGGGCCAGGGCGCGGTGCTCTCCATGGGCGTCTTCATCAGCGCCTCGACCCGCATCGTCGATCGCAAGACGGGCGAGACCCATCGCGGCGTCGTGCCGCCCTGGTCCGTGGTGGTTCCAGGCGCCCTGCCCGACCCGCACGGGAAAGGGCCCAGCCTCTCCTGCGCGGTCATCGTCAAGACCGTCGACGCCCAGACGCGGTCGAAAACCAGCATCAACGAGCTGCTGCGGGAATAGGCCCTACCGCTCCACCTTCGCGTAGGCCGTCCCGTCGCGTTTGCGGTAGTGATCTTCGCCCGGGCGGGAGATCATGTCGGCGTCCGGGTAGACGCAACCGTCGCGGGCCAGATCGTTGTTGCCAATCTCCAGCACCGTCGCGTCCGCGCCTGAGCGATTGATCAGGTGATGGCCGTCGCGGTCGCCAGCCTTGAAGGCGGCGCAGTCGCCAGGGCGCAAGATCTCTTCCCCAGTGTCGGTGACCAGCACCACTTCGCCCGACACGATCCACACGAATTCGTCATCGTGGCTGTGCCAATGGCGCTGGCTGGACCAGGCGCCGGGCGGCAGGGTGAGCAGATTGACGCCGAACTCGGTCAGGCCTCCCGCCTGGCCCAAGCGCTTGCGGGCCCGCGCCCGGCATGGCTCGCCGTAGGGCGGCGGGTAGCCTGTGCCCGTGACCACCGGCAGGGCGGCCAGATCGATCTTCTTCATGCGCGCGGTTCTCCCAAGGTTTGCGGCGGCCTGGCGGCCAGCCTAAAGGATCGGCCATGCCCAGCGCCACCGCTGTCGATCCCGTCGCGCTGACCCAAGCGCTCATCGCCTGCGCCTCGGTGACGCCGGCCGACGAAGGGGCCATGGACGTCGTGCTCCGGGCGCTGGAGGGGCTCGGCTTCACCTGTCGGCGCATGCGCGTTGGCGACATCGAAAATCTCTACGCCCGGCTGGGAACGGCCAGCCCCAATCTCTGCTTCGCTGGCCACACCGACGTGGTGCCGGTGGGCGACGCCGCTTCGTGGTCGCACGGCCCGTTCGAGGCGGTGATCGAAGACGGCGTTCTGTTTGGCCGCGGCGCCGCCGACATGAAAAGCGCCATCGCCGCCTTCATCGCCGCGACGGCCCGGGTGCTGGCGCGGGACAAGCCGGCCGGTTCGATCTCGCTGCTGATCACCGGCGACGAGGAAGGCGTGGCCGAACAGGGGACCAAGGCCGTGGTCGCCGCCCTGGCCGCCGAGGGCGAGGTCATCGATCACTGCATCGTCGGCGAGCCGACCTCCAGCGCCGTGCTTGGCGACATGATCAAGATCGGCCGGCGCGGCAGCATCGGCGCGCAGGTGACCGTCGAGGGCCGCCAGGGGCACGTGGCCTATCCGGACCGGGCCGCCAATCCCGTGCCGGTGCTGTTGGCGCTGCTGGCGCGCCTGCAGGCGCGCGCGCTGGACGACGGATTCGAGGCGTTCCAGCCTTCCAACCTGGAGATCACCACCATCGATGTCGGCAACCGGGCCGGCAATGTCATTCCCGCGACCGCGACGGCGCGCCTCAACATCCGCTTCAACCCCGCTCACACCGGCGAGGCCCTGGCGGCCTGGCTCATCGAGGAGGGGCGCTTGGCGGGCGAGGGGTTCTCGGGATCGGTGACGGTGACCCCCCGGATCAGCGGCGAAGCCTTTCTGACCGCGCCTGGCCCGTTCACAAGGCTGGTCGCGGGGGCGGTGGAGGCGGTGAGCGGGGTGAAGCCGGCGCTTTCCACCAGCGGCGGCACCTCAGACGCGCGGTTCATCCGAACCCTCTGCCCGGTGGTCGAGTTCGGCCTGGTGGGCGCGACCATGCACGCCGTCGACGAGCGCGCGCCGGTGGGCGAGATCGGCGCCCTGTCGGCCATCTATGAGCGGGTGATCGACGACTACTTCGCCGCCGCCGCTTCGTAGTCCACCGCCAGGAGGCACAGCCCGTGCGCCGGCGACACCGGTCCGCAGGCGTCGCGGTCCTTGGCTTCCAGGGCGGCGGCCAGATCCTTGGCCGACCAGCGCCCGCGCCCGACCTCGACCAGGGAGCCGACCATCGAGCGCACCTGGCGATGCAGGAAAGAGCGGGCGGCGAAGACCAGGCGGACCTCCTCGCCCTCACGCCCGACACTCGCCTCATCGAGGGTCTTCACCGGGGAGGCGGCCTGGCAGGCGGCGTCGCGGAAGGTGGTGAAGTCGTGCCGACCCACGAGTTGGCGCGCGGCGCTATCCATGGCTTCGACGTCGAGCGGCGCCTTGACATGCCAGACGCGCCCGCGGTCGAGGGCCGGCGGGGCGGGACGGTTGAGGACGCGGTAGAGGTAGCGGCGGCCTTGCGCCGAGAAGCGGGCGTGGAAATCCGCCGGCGCCAGGGCGGCGTCGAGGATGGCGATCGGCAAGGACGCGAGGTGCGCGTTGACGGCGCTCATCACCACGGCCGGGCGCCAGTCCTTGACCAGATCGACGTGGATCACCTGACCGGCGGCGTGAACGCCGCTGTCGGTTCGCCCGGCGCCATGCACCCTGACCTCCTCGCCGCAGAAGGCCTGGAAAGCCCGCTCGAGGGCGCTCTGGACGGTGGGCAAGTCGGCCTGGGCCTGGAAGCCCCGGAAGGGACCGCCGTCATATTCCACGGTGAGACGATAGCGCGCCATCAGCTGAGCTTCTGGCCCGCCTTGAGGGGAAATCCGCGCAGGAAATCGGCGGCGTCCTGGGCCGCGCGGCCCTCGCGCTGGGCGCGCAGGATGCGCACGGCGCCAGATTCACCGATGGGGCCGCAGGCGATGAGCAGGCCATCGTCGAGGACGAGGCCGGGCTCGCCGGCGCCGGTCTCCCGCCGCGACAGCAGGGCCTTGACCCGCACCGGACCACGATCCGACGGGGCGAGGAACCAGGCGCCCGGAAAAGGCGAGAGGCCGCGAATGCGCCAGTCCACGCGCTCGGCGGTCTGGTCAAAAGCGATGCGCGCCTCGGCGGGCTTGATCTTTCTGGCGTAGGTCGCGCCTTCCGCCGGCTGCGGGTTCTCAATCGCGCCGCCCCGCGCCATCGCCGCCAGGATGCTGGCCATCAGGGCGGCGCCCAGGGGAGCGAGGCGATCGTGGAGAGTTCCGGCGGTGTCCGAAGCTTCGATGGGCACGCTGATGGAGCCGAGCACCGGACCTTCGTCGAGGCCCGCCGTCATGCGCATGACCTGGATGCCGGTGAGTGCGTCGCCGGCCATGATCGCCCGCTGGATCGGCGCCGCGCCGCGCCATCTTGGCAGCAGCGAGGCGTGCAGATTGAAGCAGCCCAGGCGCGGCGCCGCCAGGATCTCGGGGACGAGAATCTGGCCATAGGCGACCACCACCGCCGCATCGAGGCCAAGCACGGCGAAGGCCGCGACCTCTTTGGGGGCGCGCAGGGAGGGTGGAGCGCGGACCGGCAGGCCCCGCGCCTCGGCGAACGCCTGCACCGGCGTTGGCCGCACGGACTGGCCGCGACCCCTCGGAGCGGCGGGCTGGGCATAGACGCAAACGATCTCGTGACCGGCCGCGATCAGGGCGGCCAGGGTGGGGACGGCGAAGTCCGGCGTTCCAAGAAAGGCGAGGCGCATGTTCCCGCCACTATGCCTTCCCAGTCACCTCGCCAACAGCGGAGGCGCCCTAGGCCCCCTTCGTCTCGGCGCGAGATGCGCCGATCCACTTCCCCCAGAGGGGGCAGAGAAGAGACAATGGCCCGGCTACAATCACCCCCTCTGCCCCCCTTGGGGGAAGTGTCGGCGCAGCCGACGAAGGGGGCTCTTAGGCGTCGACCTTGGCGGCTTTGCGCACCTTGCTCACCGCGCGGTCGCGCTTGAGGCGCGAGAGGTGGTCGATGAAGAGAATGCCGTCGAGGTGGTCGATCTCGTGCTGGATGCAGACGGCGAAGAGACCCTCGGCGTCCTCCTCCACGGCGTCGCCGTGATAGTCGAGGTAGCGCAGCCGCACCCGCGTCGGCCGCTCCACCTCGTCAAAGATCTCCGGCACCGACAGGCAGCCTTCCTCGTAGGGCGCCGTCTCCTCCGACGCCCACAGGATCTGCGGGTTGACGAAGAAACGCGGGGCGGGCGGATCCTCGCCCTTGGCCAGGTCCATGACCAGGACCCGCTTG
>PMOM01000263.1:0-449 GCA_003161535.1 Caulobacteraceae bacterium
GAGATGGGCTTGGCGATATAGGCTTCGCAGCCGCCATCGCGGATGCGTTGTTCGTCTCCCTTCATGGCGAAGGCGGTTACGGCGATGACTGGAATGGCGGCGAGGGCGGCGTCTTCCTTCAGCCAACGGGTCACCTCAAGGCCAGAAATCGCCGGAAGTTGGATGTCCATCAAGATCAGGTCGGGTTTGTGCTTGCGGGCGAGCTCGAACGCGGCGAGGCCTTCGCCGGTGCAAAGGGTGCGGTAGCCTTGCGCCTCAAGCAGATCATGAAAGAGTTTCATGTTCAGCTCATCATCCTCGACGATGAGGACCGTTTTGGTCATGCGAGCCCCAAGCGCGCGGCGCCGTCGCACCCATGCGACTCGCCCGCGCCGTCTTCACGCCCGCTAGACAACGCAATATCCTTAAGTCCACGTTAGCCTCCACGAGGCGCCCCTGACCGATTCACC
>PMOM01000263.1:459-3541 GCA_003161535.1 Caulobacteraceae bacterium
CGCGCCGCTGATTGTGGTCGACGTGGACGAGGTCTTGGCCATGTTCATGCGCGCTTTCGAGCGTTTCGTCGGCAGTCGCGGGCTTGAGATGCGGATCACTCGTTTCGCGTTGTTCCAGAATATCTACCGTCCCGGCGAGCCAGAGCATCTGGATGTCGCGGCAGGTCGGGTGTTGTTCGATGAGTTTTTTGAGAGCGACGTCGGCGACATCGATGTCGCCCCGGGCGCGCCTGAGGCGCTTGCCGCACTGGCCAAGCGGGCCTCCATCGTGATCCTGACCAATGCCCCCGATCACAGCCGCCCGGCACGAGCCCGCTGGCTGCTTGAGCACGATCTTCCCTATTCGCTTATCGTCAATACCGGCCTCAAGGGGCCGGCGGTGGCAGCCCTGGCGGCGCGCACAGCCGGTGGGACCGCGTTCATCGACGATCTTTTGCCCAATCTTGATTCCGTCGCCGCCGCGGCGCCCGCGGTGCATCGCTTCCAGATGGTCGCTGATGAGCGCCTACGTCCGCTGGCCCATTGCGCGCCTGAGCGGCACCGGCGCATCGACCATTGGCCACTGCTCGGCGAGGCGATCGCCGATGCGTTGAGGTTGAACAGGGCATGATCCGCATTGGTGTCGATTTTGGAGGAAGCAAGATCGAGGCGGCCGCCCTGGACGTTGATGGCCGATTCCTCGCGCGCCTGCGCGCGCCAAATCCGGGGGATTATCGAGAGTCGGTAGAGACGGTTCGTCGCCTCGTCGTCGAGGTAGAGCGAGAGGCCGGCGCCACGGGCGCCAGCGTCGGCGTGGGCATGCCAGGCTCCATCTCACCCCGCACCGGGCGAGTGCGCAATTCCAACAGTGTCTGGCTCAATGGCGCGGCCTTCGACAAAGACCTCGAAACCGCGCTTGAGCGCCCCGTGCGACTACAAAACGACGCCAACTGCTTCGCGCTGTCGGAGGCGACCGACGGCGCCGGGCGTGGCGCGGCGGTGGTCTTTGGCGCCATCCTCGGCACCGGCTGCGGCGGAGGAGTCGTGGTGGATGGGACCGCCGTGGAAGGCCACAACAGGATCGGCGGCGAGTGGGGCCATACCCCGCTGCCCTGGCCCTCGTCGAGCGAGCGCAACGCGCGCAAGTGCTGGTGTGGCCGGATGGACTGTTTGGAGACATGGATATCGGGCAGCGGCTTTTCGGCGGATTACGCCGCGGCCACTGGCAGGCGCTGCACGGGCGAAGCCATCATGACCGCGGCGACGGCAGGGGAACGCGAGGCCGGCGACGCCTTCGCGCGCTACATTGACCGGCTCGGACGAGCCCTGGCGGTGGTTTGCGACATTCTTGATCCCGACGTCGTCGTTTGCGGCGGCGGCATGTCGAACATCCCGCAAATCTACGAACAGGTCACGGCGGCCGTGGAGCGACATGTGTTTTCCGACGTCTTCACAACCCGGATCGCGCCAGCCGCGCATGGCGATTCATCGGGCGTCAGGGGGGCCGCGTGGTTGTGGCCGATCGGGTGACCGTCCTCTGTCGCGATTGTCTGTGGAGCGCCCCCGCGCAGGCGAGGCGTTGTCCGACCTGCGGTTCGCCAAGGGTGCTCGCCCATCCCGAATTGGACACCCTCGCCATCGCCCACGTTGATTGCGACGCCTTTTATGCGTCCGTGGAGAAGCGCGACCGACCGGACTTACGCGACCTGCCGGTGATCGTCGGCGGAGGCAGGCGAGGAGTGGTCACCACCGCCTGTTATGTCGCCCGGCTGTCGGGCGTTCGCTCGGCCATGCCGATGTTCAAGGCGCTGCGCCTCTGCCCGGAGGCGGTGGTGATCACACCCGACTTCGCCCGATATCGCGCCGAGAGCAGACGCATCTTTGACAAGCTGCGCGCACTTTCGCCTCTCGTTCAGCAGCTTTCCCTGGATGAAGCGTGGATCGACCTGCGGGGCACCCGGCGGCTGCATGGCGCAATGCCGGCCGCGACGCTGGCGCGATTACAGCTTGAGATCCGCAGTGACGTCGGCTTGGACGTTTCGATCGGCCTGGCGCCCAACAAGTTCCTCGCCAAGATCGCCTCGGATCTCGACAAGCCCAAGGGCTTCGCGGTCATTGGCGGGGGTGAAGCGCAGGCCTTCCTCGCCCCGCGGCCCGTTTCGATCCTTCCCGGCGTGGGCCCGGTTCTGGCGCAAATTCTTAGAACCGCCGGGCTGTTGAGCGTCGGCGACCTCGCCCGTGCAGGTCCAAGCAATCTAGCGCGTCGCTTCGGCGACCAAGGCTTGCGCCTCGCCGAGCTTTCTATCGGGCGAGACGACCGCCCCGTCGATCCGGATCAAGAGCGCAAGAGCATGAGCGTCGAGACCACCTTCGACGAAGATCTCGCGGGCCTGGAGGAGTTGGAAGGTCGTCTCTGGCCGCTTTGCCAACGCTTGGCGCGGCACGCCCGCGCCGAAGCCCTGGTCGGGGAGACCGTGGTCCTCAAGCTGCGCACGACCGATTTCCGAATCATCACGCGTCAACGAGCGGCGCCCGCGCCCACCCAGACGGCCAAGACCTTGTTCGCCATCGGCCGTGAGCTCCTGTGCGGCGAGGTCGGGACGCTGTCCTATCGACTGATCGGCATCGGCCTTGGCGACCTCGCAGGCGAATCGTCGCGAGCGAGCGACCTCTTCCCTACCGACGAAGATCGCGTTCTCATGGGTGAAAGGGCCGTGGACATTCTGCGCGACCGATTCGGAGACAACGTCGTCTTCAGCGCCAAGAGCCTCGGGCGATAGTCGCGCCAAGCCATCAAAGAGCCTCGCCGCGGTGGAATGTTGGGCGCACAATCGCCCAATTGACGTCCTTTGGCGCGCTGAAAGGCCGCGGCGATGAATGCAGGCCTTCCAATGCGCGCAAGTTTCCATATCTAATCGGCCTGCGGGGCCGACACCTCCCGCGTTGGAGAGCCGTGGTGGCGGACAAGCAGCAGGGAATCTCGACCATCGGCACGGGAACGGCCGTCGTCACCCAGACGAAGACCAAGACCCAGAAGCCGGCGATGTATCGCGTATTGATCCTCAACGACGACTATACGCCGATGGAATTCGTGACCTACGTT
>PMOM01000263.1:3611-3948 GCA_003161535.1 Caulobacteraceae bacterium
ATCGAGACCGCCAGACGCCATCAGCACCCGCTCCAATGCACCATGGAAAAGGATTGAGGCCTTCATTGCCCTCGTTTTCGCGTAATCTGGAAGAATCCCTGCATCGGGCCGTCGCTTATGCGAATCAGCGCAAGCACGAATTCGCCACGCTTGAGCATCTGCTTTTCGCCCTTGTCGATGACGCCGACGCGGCGGGAGTCATGCGCGCCTGCGATGTCGACCTCGAAGCGCTCAAGAAGAGTCTGACGCAATATGTCGATACGGATTTGAAATCCCTGATCGTCGACGACGGCGAGGACGCCAAGCCGACGGCCGGTTTCCAGCGTGTCATTCAGCG
>PMOM01000263.1:4023-4514 GCA_003161535.1 Caulobacteraceae bacterium
GCGGTGAACTTCATCGCCCACGGCATCGCCAAGAAGGCGGGCGCCTCGGAGGCGCGGCCTACCAAGGGCGCCGATGAAGATGAGAAGCCGCCTGTCAAGACCGGTGGAGAAGCGCTGGAAGCCTATTGCGTCAATCTCAACGACAAGGCGCGCCAGGGCAAAGTCGATCCTCTGATCGGGCGGGTCAACGAGGTCGAGCGTTGCATCCAGATTCTCTGCCGGCGCACCAAGAACAATCCCTTGCTGGTCGGCGACCCGGGCGTCGGCAAGACCGCCATCGCCGAAGGATTGGCGCGAAAGATTGTCGACTGCCAGGTGCCCGACGTGCTGGCCAAGGCGACCATTTTCAGCCTGGATATGGGCTCTTTGCTGGCCGGCACCCGCTACCGCGGCGACTTCGAGGAACGCGTCAAGCAAGTGATCAAGGAACTTGAGCACCACGACGGCGCGATCCTTTTCATCGACGAAATCCACACCGTGATCGGCGCCGG
>PMOM01000268.1 GCA_003161535.1 Caulobacteraceae bacterium
GGGTTGCCCCACTCCTCCCACTCCAGCACGGTGAGGGGGAGGGTCTCGTCGAGGATGGTGGTGAGGCAGTCGACGAAGGGCACCTCCGCCACCACCGCCCGGAACAGCTCCGGCGCCAGGTTGGCCACCGCTCCCATCAACAGGCCGCCAGCGCTCCCGCCCCGGGCCACCAGGCGGTCGGGGGCGGTCAATCCCTCGGCGACCAGGGCGCGGGCGCAGGCGATGAAGTCGGTGAAGGTGTTCTTCTTGGCGAACTTGCGCCCATCCAAAAACCAGCCCCAGCCCTTGTCCGAGCCGCCGCGCACATGCGCGCTGGCCCACACCCAGCCGCGATCCACCAGGCTGAGCGCCTGGGAGGAAAAGACCGGCTCCTGAGGATAGCCGTAGGCGCCATAGCCGTAGAGCATCAGCGGCGCGGAGCCGTCGAGGATCGTCCCGCGCTTCATCAGGACGGTGATCGGCACCTGCTGGCCGTCTTGGGCGGCCGCCGACAGCCGGCGCGTCTCATAACGTCCCGGATCGTGGCCGGAGGGGATTTCCTGGGTCTTGCGCAGAACGCGCGCGCCGCTGGCCATATCGTAGTCGAACCATTGCCGGGGCGTCGTCGGCGACTGATAGACAAAGCGGGTGACGGCGGTGTCGTATTCATAGCCGCCGCTCAGCGAAAGCGCGTAGGCCGGCTCATCGAAGTCGATTCGGCGCTCGCCGCCGCCGCGGATCATGACCACCAGTCGGTCGCAGGCGTTTTCCCGCTCCAGCCGCACCAGATGGTCCCCGAAGGCGGCGACGCCGGCGATCAGGCGTCCGCTCTGGTGCGCGATCCACTCGCGCCAGCCGGCGGCGGCGGGATTCTCGTCCATGCAGACCATCAGCTTGAAATCCACCGCTCCGCCGTCATTGGTGCGGATCAGCCAACGGTCGGTCCAATGGTCCAGGTCATAGCGCACGCCGACGCGGCGCCGTTCAGCCACGACGGGGGCGGCGATGGGGTCGGCTGCGGGGATCAGCCACGCTTCGCTGGTTTCCTGGTTTTGCACGCCGATGACGACGTGGCTGCGATCGGCGGTGACGCCGACGCCCAGGAACATGCCCTCGTCGGCCTCCTCATAGACCAGCACGTCGGCGCCGCCGCGCGCCGGCCGGCGGAAGACCTTGGCGGGACGGGCGTTGGCGTCGCGCCACACCCAGAAAAGCCACTGGGAGTCCGGCGAGAAGGCGAATGAACCCGAGGCGTTTTCCGGCCCGTCCGCCAGCGTCTCGCCATCCGTCAGATCACGGATGAGGATGCGGTGATACTCCGAGCCGTGCTCGTCGACCGCATGGGCGTAGAGGGCGTGATCGGGTGAGTGGGCGGCGGCGTCGACGGCATAGTAGGCCTTACCGCGCGCTTGCGCTTCTTCGTCCAGCAAGACTTCCTCGCCGGCGTCGGCGTCCCGCGGTCGGCGGACATGGCGCGGGTGCTGCGCGCCCAGTTCATAGCGGCTGAAGTAGTCGAAAGGACCGTCGGGGGTGGGAGGCGAGGCATCATCCTCCTTGATCCGGCCTCTCATTTCCTCGAAGAGCGCCGCCTGCAAAGGCTTGGTGGCGGCCAGCACCGTATCGAGGTAGGCGTTTTCGGCCACGAGATGCTCGCGGATATCCGCCCTGACCACTGATGGATCGCGCAGGACGGCCTGCCAATTGTCGTCCTTCATCCAGGCGTAGTCATCCACCCTCACGCGGCCAAGCTGCCTAATGCGGTGAGGCGTTTTGCGCGGCGTCGGCGCGGGGATGGGATCGGTCACGCGCCCTTCCTATCGCCACGCGTAGTTGAAGCTCAGGCTGATCCGCGGGGCCTTGGCGCCATTGGCCATAACCTCGTGGCGCAGCCAGCTCTCCCACATGAATAGCGCGCCCGGCGCGGGCGCCAGGGTGACGAAGGTCCGCGCGCTCTGCGGCGCGTGCGCGGCGCGGGGCGGAGCGGCCATCATAAGGGCAAGCCGGGGATCCTCGAATCGAAGTGCGCCGGCTCCCGGCGGGGCGGTCACATAAACCGTGCCCGAAAGGACGCTGTGCGGATGGATGTGGCCCGAATGGGCGGCGCCGGGCTTAAGAATGCTGACCCACAGGCTGTCGAGGGCCAATCGGCCGCGTGGACCCAGATCGAAGGCCAGGGCGTCGGCGAACAGGGCCGCGTGCCGGTCAAGTCGCTTCTTGAGATCGCCGAACACGGTGGCGCGCCGGGGCAGATCGTTCAGCGACGCATAGGAGGTGTAGCCGCCATAGCCGTTGGCCTTGCACCACGCCAGGCCCGCCCTGTCTTCCTTGGCCAGCATGGCGCAGGCCGCTTCGAGCTCCGCGTTGAAGGCGCCAAAGCCGGGCTCGCCCGCAAGAGAGGCTTCGTAGAGCCGGGTGATGAAAAGATCGCGCACGACGTATCCGATAGCTTAAATTCCCCCTCGACGAACAGCTTGCTAGGAGGGCGCGATGATCGAAGCTTCCTGCCATTGTGGCGCGGTGCGCATTAAGATCGCCCGGACTCCGCGCGAGATCACCGACTGCAACTGTTCCATCTGCCGGCGGCTGGGCGCGCGCTGGGCCTACTACTCCCCAAATGACGTGACGATCATCGCGGCGCCGCAGGCGACGGCCGCCTATGCCTGGGGCGAAAAGTCTATCGCCTTCCACCATTGCCAAACTTGCGGCTGCCCGACCCATTGGAGCGGTCTGGATGAAGGCCGGCATGACCGGATGGGGGTCAACGCCCGGCTGTTCGATCCAGTGGTTCTGAAGGGCGTCGCGGTGCGCAAGCTCGATGGCGCCGACACCTGGGAATCGCGCATCACGCTAGATGAGTGATCGCCGATAACAGAAGGCTCTCGCCTTGGAAGGCGGTCAGGCTATAGGCTAAGGGACGATCCCGCCCCCGCCACGGAGGAAGCTTGTCCCAGATCGCCTATCTGGCGCCGACCAGCGCCGATGAAGCCGCCGCCGCGCTGATCAAAGGCGGAGCGACCGCGCGCGTGCTGAGCGGCGGGACCGACCTCTTGGTGCAGCTGCGCGCCGGACGCCTGGCGCCGGGCTTGATCGTGGACGTGAAGCGCGTTCCTGGCGCAATCGGCATCCGCCAGGAAGACGGCGGCTTTGTCATCGGCGCATCGACGCCGGGGATGACCATCGGGGAGCACGCGGCCCTGGAAAAGGCCTGGCCCGGGGTGGTCGAAGCGGTGATGCTGATCGGCTCGACCCAGATCCAGGGGCGGGCCTCCATCGCCGGCAATCTCTGCAACGCCTCGCCGGCCGCCGACAGCGCGCCGGCGCTGATCGCGGCGCGGGCCACCTGCGTCATCGTCGGGCCATCGGGGCGGCGCGAGGCGCCGGTGGAGGCGATCGGCATCGCGCCTGGACGAACCTCCCTGGCCAAGGGCGAATTCGTGCTGGAGATCAGGCTGCCGCCTCGGGCGGCCCGGTCGGCGGACGCCTATCTGCGGTCGATCCCGCGCACCGAAATGGACATCGCCGTGGTCGGCGCGGGGGTGAATCTGACACTGGACGCCGACGGCGTCATCGCCGATGCCCGCGTCGCGCTTGGGGCGGTCGGCCCCACTGTGGCCTTGGCGCCGGACGCCGGGGCCGCGATCATAGGCACGCGCCTGGACGAGGCGGCCTTGGCCAGGCTGGACGACGCCGCGCGAAGCGCATGCCAACCGATCAGCGACAAGCGCGGCACGGTCGATTTTAGAACCAAGATCGCCGGCGTGCTGGCCAGACGCGCCGCGGCCATCGCCTACGGCCGAGCCAGGGGCAGAGCATGACCAGCCGACGACACATATCCGCGACCGTCAACGGCGATCCGGTGGAGTTCCTCAGCGAAGCGGGTACAACGCTGCTGGACGCCCTGCGCGATGAGCTGGGCCTGACCGGCTCCAAGGAGGGCTGCGGATCGGGCGACTGCGGCGCCTGCAGCGTCATCGTCGATGGGCGGCTGATCTGTTCGTGCCTGATGCTGGCCGCCGAAGCCGAGGGTCGCCGGATCGAAACCATCGAGGGGATGGCCGATGGATCGACCCTGCATCCCTTGCAGCGGAAGTTTCTGGAGCACGCCGCCCTGCAATGCGGCTTCTGCACGCCGGGCCTTCTGGTGGCGGCCAAGGCGCTGCTGGACGCCAATCCCGATCCGAGCGAGAGCGAGACGCGCTATTGGCTCGCCGGGAACCTGTGCCGCTGCACGGGCTACGACAAGGTCATCCGCGCGGTGATGGACGCGGCGGCGGAACTTCGGCAAGCGAGGGTGTGATGAGCGAAGTCATGGATCGGCCCCAGACGCTGAACCTCAAGGTGGTGGGCACTCGGCCCATCCGTCCAGACGGCGCCGACAAGGTGACTGGCAAGGCGACGTTTGGCGCCGACTTTTCCATGCCTGGAATGCTGGTGGGCAAGATCAAGCGCAGTCCCCACGCCCATGCCCGCATCGTTTCAATCGACACCAAGAAGGCCCTGGCCCTGGCCGGCGTGAAGGCGGTGATCACCGCCGCCGACTTTCCCGATCTGGCCTCGGAGGAATACGAAGCCGGCGAAAGCGCCGCCAATCTGCGCGACTTGGCGCTCAACTGCATGGCGCGCGGCAAGGTGCTTTACGACGGCCATGCGGTGGCCGCGGTGGCCGCCACCTCGTCGTCCATCGCCGACGCCGCCCTGGCGCTGATCACGGTGACCTATGACGTGCTGCCGCACGTCATCGACGTCGAAGCGGCCATGGAAGCGGGCGCCCCGGTGCTGCACGCGCATCTGTTCACCGAGGGCCTGGAAACCAAGCCCGATCGGCCGTCCAATATCGCCAAGCGCAATGAGCTGATGCGCGGAGACCTCGAAGCGGGCTTTGCGCAGGCCGAGGTGACCGTCGAGGGCCGCTACACCACCGCGGCGGTGCATCAGGGCTATATCGAGCCGCACGCCTGCGTGGCGGCCTTCGCGCCCGACGGCCAGTGCCAGGTGTGGAGCTCCAGCCAGGGCCAGTTCATGGTGCGCACCTATTGCGCCAAGATCCTCGGGCTGGAGGCCTCCAACATCCGCGTCACCCCCACGGAAATCGGCGGCGGCTTCGGCGGCAAGACCACGGTCTATCTCGAACCCCTGGCGCTGGCGCTCTCGCGCCAGTCGGGCGCGCCAGTGAAGATGGTCATGACCCGCGAGGAGGTGTTTCGCGCCACCGGTCCGACCTCAGGCGCGGTCATAGAGGTCAAGCTCGGCGCCAAGCGTGACGGCGCGATTACCGCCGCGCGGGTGGTTCTCAAGTACCAAGCCGGCGCCTTCCCGGGCTCGCCGGTGGGCGCGGGCAGCATGACCGCCCTGGCCTGCTACGACGTGCCGAATTTTTCCGTCACCGGCTTCGATGTGGTGACCAACAGTCCCAAGGTCGCCGCCTACCGGGCGCCGGGCGCGCCGATCTCCGCCTTCGGCGTTGAAAGCGCCATGGACGACCTGGCCCGAGAACTGGGCATGGATCCCATCGCCTTGCGCCGGAAGAACGCCGTTCGCGATGGTGTGAAGGCCGCCTATGGCCCGACCTTCCGAAACATCGGCTATCTGGAAACGCTGGAAGCGATCGCCGATCACCCGCACTACAAGGCGCCGCTCGGCCCCAACCAGGGCCGGGGCGTGGCCGTCGGCTTCTGGTTCAACGTCGGCGGCGAGTCCACCGCCGCGGTGCAGGTGGGCGAGGACGGCAGCGCCGTGGTGGTGACCGGCAATCCGGACATCGGCGGCTCGCGGGCATCGATGGCCATGATGGCCGCCGAGGTGCTCGGCCTGCCCATCGAGAAGGTGCGCCCCATCGTCGCCGACACCGCTTCGATCGGCTTTTCCATGCTCACCGGCGGCAGTCGCACGACCTTCGCCACCGGCATGGCGGTGACCCAGGCGGCGCAGAAGATCGTCGTCGACCTCAAGCGGCGGGCGGCGCAGATCTGGGATGTTCCGGTCGAACAGGTGGACTGGATCAACGGCGCGGCGGTCTGTCTCGACGCGGCGAAGGCGGACAAAGGCGACCTGACACTGGCGGCCTTGGCGGCCCAGTCAGCGCGCACGGGCGGCCCCATCGGCGCGCAGGTCTCCCTCACCGCACAGGGCGCCGGTCCTGGCTTCGGCGCGCACATCTGCGACGTGGAGGTCGATCCGGAAACCGGCCATGTGACCATCCTGCGCTACACCGCCGCTCAGGATGTCGGTCGCGCCATCCACCCGGCCTATGTGGAAGGACAGATCCAGGGCGGCGTCGCCCAGGGGATCGGCTGGGCCCTCAACGAAGAATATGTCTTCGACTCCGAGGGGCGCATGGAGAACGCGGGCTTTTTGGACTACCGCGTGCCGGTGGCCTCCGATCTGCCGATGATCGAGCCCATCATCGTGGAAGTGGCTAATCCGAGGCATCCGTTCGGCGCCAAGGGCGTGGGCGAGGTTCCCATCGTGCCGCCGCTCGCAGCCGTGGCCAACGCGGTTCGGGCCGCCATCGGCGTACGAATGACCGACCTGCCCCTTTCGCCGCCCAAGATCCGCGCCGTGATCGACGCGCGGTGAAGCAAAAGACGATGCCCCACGTGGTCGCTGCTTGTTCGACCTGTCGTCAGTTCACGGACGGCCTCGTGGAGTTCGATGTCGAGGCCGATTCGGTGCGCCGGATGATCGGTGAACTCGACCGGCGGTTCCCGGGTCTCGGCGAGCACATAGAACGGCGCATGGCCATCGCCATCGACGGCGAAATCCACCAGGACGCCCATGGCGCGCGACTTGCCGCCGACAGCGAAGTCTATCTCATTCCCAGAATCGGAGGCGGCTGACCGCCCGCGAGGAGCCCCATTCATGTTCAGTCGACGCGAAATCGTACTTTCCACCGCTTCGGCCGCGGTGGTTGCGCCTTTGGGCCTGCGCGGCCAGACGTCGCCGGACGCGGCCCTGGCCGGCCTGCTGGACGCCTTCGTGCAGGAGGATCTGCGCAGCCGTCCCGAGAGCGCGACCCAGCTGGGCCTGGATGTCGGCGCCAACGCCGATCTGAAAAGCAAACTCTCCGATGGTTCGGCCGCCGGCATCGCCGCCGCCAAGGCGCTCAACGCCGATCAATTGCATCGCCTTACGGGCATCGACCGGGGCGGGCTCTCGCCCTTCGCAAGGGTAAGCTACGACACGGTTCTCTATACCCGCCGGTCCGGCGCCGCGGTGATGGCCTTTGATTTTGGGGGCGCCTCCTATGGCCCGTCCCCCTATGTGGTCAGCCAGCTCACCGGCGCCTATCAGTCCACACCTGATTTCCTAGACACCAAGCACAAGATCGACACTTCCGCCGACGCCGAGGCCTATCTCGCCCGGCTGGAAGCCTTCGCCGTTCTTCTGGATCAGAACACCGATCGCATGGTCCACGACGCGGCGCTCGGCGTCGTCCCGCCCGACTTCCTCCTGGACATCGCCCTGGCGCAAATGGCGGCCACGGCCAAGCCCGCCGACCAGAACCTGCTGGTGACCTCCATCGCCCGGCGCGCCGCCGCCAAGGGCCTGGACGCGCGGTATGGCGAGCGGGCGGCGGTCATCTATTCCGACAAGGTCGCCCCGGCCCTAGACCGGCAGATCGCCGAGACCCGGCGTCTGCGCGCGGTCGCCACTCACGATGCTGGGCTCTGGAAGATTAAGGATGGCGCCGCCTTCTACGCCGCCGCCCTGCGCGCCACTACGACCACCGCCTTGACCCCCGATGAGGTGCATAAGTTCGGCCAGGACCAGGCCGCCGAGATCGGCGCCAGGCTCGATGGCCTGCTGAAGGCGCGCGGCTTCACCAAGGGCAGCGTCGGCGAACGTATCACCGCCCTCTACCGCGATCCGGCCAATCTTTTCGCCAACACCGACGAGGGCAAGGCGGCCGCCATCGCCTATTGCAACGGGCGTCTGGCCGCCATCCGGCCGCGCCTGCCTTCGCGATTCAAACGCCTGCCGTCCTATACGTTCGAGGTGCGCAGGGTGCCATTGGCCACCGAAGCGGGCGCCGCGGGCGCTTTTTCCCAGCCGCCGGCGCTGGACGGCTCACGCCCGGGGCTCGTTTACATCAATCTGCACGACACCGCCGATTGGCCAAGATTTACCCTGCCAACCGTGACGTTCCACGAAGGCCTTCCCGGCCATCAACTGGAAGGCGGTTTGGCGCTCTCCAATAAAAACCTGCCGCTGATCCGCAAGACACTCGGCTTTTCAGGATATGCCGAGGGTTGGGCGCTCTACGCCGAGCAGTTGGCCGACGAGATGGGGATGTATGACGACGATCCTTTGGGGCGCATCGGCTTTCTCAAAGGGCAGCTCTTTCGCGCCGGCCGCTGCGTCGTCGATACGGGCATCCATCACCTTCGCTGGAGCCGCGAACAGGCCATCGCCTATTTTATCGATCTGGAGGGCGGCGCCGCCAGCGACGCGGCGCGCGAGGTGGAGCGCTATTGCGCAAATCCCGGTCAGGCCTGCAGCTACAAGATCGGCCATACGGTGTGGACCCGGGCCCGGTCGCGCGCCATCGCCGCGCTGGGGCCTCGCTACGACATCAAGGATTTCCACGAAGCGGGCCTGGGCTGCGGCCGCGTACCGCTGGATGTGCTCGACGGGGTGATCGACGGCTGGATCGCGGGGGTGAAGGTTTAGCCGGCCTTCAGCCGGCGATGCGCACCGGCATGTGCTCGTAGCCCTTGACGAAACTGGACAACACCCGCTTGGGCTCGCCCATCACCTCGATGAAGTCCCAGCGCTTGAGGATTTCTTCCCAGACGATGCGCAGCTGCATCTCGGCAAGGCGGTTGCCCACGCAGCGATGGATGCCAAAGCCGAAGGAAAGATGCTGGCGCGGACGGGGCCGGTCGATGATGAAGGCGTCGGGATTGTCGATGGCCTCCGGGTCGCGGTTGCCCGAGACGTACCACATCACCACCTTGTCGCC
>PMOM01000198.1:0-5350 GCA_003161535.1 Caulobacteraceae bacterium
GGCATCGTCATCGGCCAGGCGGTCAACCGCGCCCTGGACGGCTTCAAGGGCATCCGCCGCTTCGGCCTGGCCTATATCCCCATGGACGAGACCCTGACCCGCTGCGCGGTGGACTTCTCCAACCGCCCGTATCTTGTCTGGCGGGTGAAGTTCGCGCGGCCGACGGTGGGCGAGATGGACACCGAGCTTTTCAAGGAGTTTCACCACGCCTTCGCCATGCACGCCGGCGCCTGCGTGCATCTGGAGACGCTCTATGGCGAGAACTCGCACCACATCGCCGAGAGCGGCTTCAAGGCCCTGGCGCGCGCCGTGCGCGAGGCGGTCGAGATCGACCCCAAGGCCGCCGGCCAGGCGCCGTCCACCAAGGGCGTCCTCTAGTGCGGCGCCAGCCAACTCCCGCCGTCATCCCCGGGCGTCAGTCCCGGGGACCCATGAACACGCCCTATGTCGTGGCCGCGCTCGGCGCGGCCAATCCGAAGACGGTGTGCTTGGGTGGCCGGGACTTCGCCCGGCCATGACGTTCTGACGTTATGCGGAGCGTGGCTCTGATCGACTATGGGTCGGGCAATCTGCGTTCGGCCGAAAAGGCCCTGCGCAGGGCCGCCGACGGCGTGGGCGGCGACATCGCGGTGGTGACCACATCGGATCCCGAGACCATCGCGGCGGCGGACCAGGTGGTGCTGCCCGGGGTGGGCGCCTTTTCGGCCTGCAAGGCGGCGCTGGACGCCCGGCCGGGAGTGGTCGAGGCGATGACCCAGGCGGTGCGGGGACGCGGAGCGCCATTTTTGGGCGTCTGCGTGGGCATGCAGCTCCTGGCCACCCGCGGCCTGGAATTCGGCGGCGACATGGGCCTGGACTGGATCGGCGGCGAGGTGCGGCCGCTCAAGCCGGTCGACCCGGCCTCGCCCCAGCGGCCGCTGAAGGTGCCTCACATGGGCTGGAACACCCTGGAGGGCGACCTTGCCGGCCCGCTCTTCGCCGGCCTTCCGGCGGGAGCGCACATGTACTTCACCCACTCCTTCGCCTTTTTCCCCGATGACCTGGCCGACGTCGCCGCCTGGACCGATCACGGCGGGCGTTTCGCCGCCGCCGTCGTGCGCGGCAACTTGGCGGGGGTGCAATTCCATCCGGAGAAGTCGCAGGAGGCGGGCGCCTGCCTGCTCGGCAATTTCCTGAAGTGGCGGCCATGATCCTCTATCCGGCCATCGACCTTAAGGACGGCCAGTGCGTGCGCGTGGTGCGCGGCGACCTGGCCACGGCCACGGTGTTCAACACCGAGCCGGCCGAGCAGGCCAAGACTTGGGCGGCGGCGGGCTTTTCGTGGCTGCATGTGGTGGACCTCAACGGCTCGGTGGCGGGCCGGACGATCAATGGCGGCGCGGTCGAGGCGATTTTGCGCTCGGTCTCCATCCCCGTTCAGCTGGGCGGCGGCATCCGCTCCCTGGCCGATGTGCAACGCTGGATCGAAGCGGGGGTGGGCCGAGTGATCCTGGGCACCGCCGCGGTGCGCGACCCGGATCTGGTCAAGACCGCCGCGCGCCGCTGGCCCGAGCAGATCGCCGTGAGCGTCGATGTGCGCAAGGGCCGCGTGGCCGTGCAAGGCTGGACCGAGGACTCCGGGCTGGACGCCATCAGCGTGGCCCGCCGCTTCGAGGACGCCGGCGTTTGCGCCCTGATCATCACCGACATCGACCGCGACGGCGTCATGCTGGGCTTCAACGTCGAGGCATTCGGAGCGGTGGCCGACGCGGTGGACATTCCGGTGATCGCCGCCGGCGGCCTGGCCAGCGTCAACGACATCGTGCGCCTGGCGGCCCGGCCAGGCGCGCCCATCGCCGGAGCGGTGCTTGGCCGCGCCCTCTACACCGGAGCGATCGGGGCGCTGGAGGCCTTGGCGGTGGCCGCCTGATGCTCAAGGTGCGCGTCATTCCCTGCCTGGATGTGAAGGACGGCCGGGTGGTCAAGGGGGTCCGATTCGTCGATCTTCGCGACGCCGGCGATCCAGTGGAGCAGGCGCGCGCCTATGACCTGGCCGGCGCCGACGAGCTGATGTTTCTGGACATCACCGCCAGCCACGAGGGCCGCCCGGCCATACTGGAGGTGATCGCGCGCACCGCCGATGTCTGTTTCATGCCCCTGTGCGTGGGCGGCGGCATCCGCACGGTGGAAGGCGCGCGAAGCCTGTTGCGCGCCGGGGCGGACAAGGTCTCCATCAACACCGCGGCGGTGGAGACTCCAGGCCTGATCGGAGATTGCGCCGACGCCTTCGGCTCGCAGGCTGTGGTGGTGGCCATAGACGCCAAGCGGGGCGATGCGAGATGGAACGTGTTCACCTATGGGGGCCGAAGCGACACCGGCCTGGACGTGGTCGACCACGCCCGCGACGCGGTGAAAAAGGGGGCCGGAGAGATTCTGCTGACCTCCATGGACCAGGACGGCGCGAGGACCGGCTATGACGTGGCGCTGCTGGCGGCGGTGAGCGCGGCGGTGAGCGTGCCGGTGATCGCCAGCGGCGGGGCGGGCGAAGCCGCTCACATGATCGACGCGGTCAAGGCGGGCGGCGCCGACGCCGTGCTGGCCGCCTCGGTGTTCCATTTTGGCGACCTGACCATCGATGAGGTCAAGCAGGCGATGGCGGGGGCCGGCATTCCGGTGCGCCCGACGCAGGACAGAGCGGTGGAGGCGAGGCCATGAGTCGACTTGGCGAGGTTCTCGAGCGCGTGGCCGCCGCCATCGCCAAGCGGCGGGGGGCCGATCCGGCGACCTCGTGGTCGGCGCGCTTGCTGGCGGACCGGACCTTGGCGGCCAGGAAGGTCGCCGAGGAGGCGATGGAGATGGCCCTCGCCGCGGGGCTGGATGACCGGCCGGCGGTGATCGCCGAGAGCGCCGACCTGATCTACCACTGGCTGGCCCTCCTGGCCGGCGCCGGGGTCACCCTCGACGAGGTGGCCGCCGCCCTGGAAGCCCGCGAGGGTCGCTCCGGCATCGAGGAAAAGGCGTCGCGGCCGGGCTGAGCGGCGCGCATCGCGGCATGATGGCGCGCCCCACGCGAGGCTCATTGCCGAGCCGATTCGTCCTGCTATAAGCGCGGCTCCCGGTATCGACACGGGTTGGTGGGTGAGGGGTGTGAGACGTCGATGCACGCGTTTTCAGTGCAGCTGAAAGAGCCTGACTATTGTCCGTGCGAGGACGAGCCGTTCATGAACGAACGGCAGCTTGGCTACTTCCGGGATAGATTGCTGGTGTGGAAGGAAGACATCCTACGCGAAACGCGCGAGACGGTCTGCCATCTGCAATCGGAAACCGAAAATCACCCAGACTTCGCCGACCGGGCTTCGTCGGAGACCGACAGGGCGCTGGAGCTACGCACGAGGGACCGCCAGCGCAAGCTGATCGCCAAGATCGACGAGGCCCTGCGCCGGATCGACGAGGGCGCCTACGGCTATTGCGAGGAGACCGGAGAGCCGATCAGTCTGGCGCGGCTGCGGGCTCGGCCGATCGCCACCCTCGGCCTGGAGGCCCAGGAGCGCCACGAGCGCCGCGAACGGGTCCATCGCGACGAATAACCGCCGCGGGGCGCGGGGCCGGCTTCGAACAAGCGAGGCTTGCGGGATGTCTCTTGAGTTCTATTTCCACCCCCTCTCGTCCTTCTGTCAGAAGGTGCTCATCGCGCTTTACGAGAACGACACGCCGTTCACGCCGCATCTGGTCGACCTTTCCAACAGCGAGGAGCGGGCGGACTTCCTGAGACTCTGGCCGATCGGCAAGTTCCCGCTGCTGCGCGACGCGGCGGAAGATCTGACAATCCCCGAATCGAGCATCATCATCGAGTATCTGGCGCTGCGCCATCCAGGCTGGACGCCACTGATGCCCGCCGACCCCGACCTCGCCCGCCAGACCCGCCTGCGCGACCGATTTTACGACCTCTATGTCATGGCGCCGATGCAGCAGATCGTCGGCGACACCCTTCGACCGGACGGCCACAACGATCCGCATGGAGTCCAGCAAGCCAAGGCGCTGCTTGAAACCGCGTATGACATGATCGAGGCCGACATGGCGGACAAGACCTGGGCCATGGGCGAGGCGTTCAGCATGGCCGATTGCGCCGCCGGCCCGGCGCTGATGTACGCCAATGCGGCGGCCCCCTTCGGCCCTGGGCGCAAGAACGTGGGGGCGTATCTGCGGCGGCTGATGGCGCGGCCCTCCTTCGCCCGCGCGATCGGCGAAGCGGCGCCCTACATCAAGTTCTTTCCGATGGCCGACAAATATCGCGCTTTGTACGGCTAGCGCATTCACGAACCTCATTCGGGCGACTTCCCCCACAAGAACGTCATGGCCGGGCGTTAGTCCCGGCCACCCAAGACCACGGTGCATGACTTGGCCGCGCGGGGCCGCGACCATCCCGATACCTTTGGGTTCCGCTGTCCGTTCATCGGCGTCACCGGCGCCCTTTTCGTTCAGGGGCCGGCCGCCACGACGCCCTCGAATGCGGCGAGGCGCCCGCGATGGACGCGCTCTGGCGCGCCCACTCATGGGAAGGTGTCCATGGATGGCCGGGACTGACGCCCGGCCATGACGGAGTCTGGTAGGATCGGATCACTGCGACTGGACTGGGGGACTTGGGATTAGCCGCCAGGATCGCTAGAAGCGCGGCCATGGCTCGCCGCGTCATCACCGATCGTCTTATCGTCGCTTCGGTCCAGGCCAATCCCACGGTGGGCGACATCGCCGGCAATGAGGCCATGGCCCGCGATCTGCTGGCCGCCGCGAGCGCCCAGGGCGCGGATATCGCCATCTTTCCAGAACTCTTCATGATCGGCTATCCGCCCGAGGACCTTGCCCTCAAGCCGGCGGCGCTGCGCGACTGCAAGGCGGCGCTGGAGGGATTGGCGCGGGAGACGGCCGGCGGCTGCGCGGCCCTGGTCACCCTGCCCTGGGCCGGAGAGGACGGGCGCCCCCGCAACGCCGTGGCCTTGATCGACGGCGGCGAGGTGCGGGGCGTGGCGTTCAAGATCGACCTGCCCAACTACGGGGTGTTTGACGAAAAACGGATATTCGCGCCGGGAAACGAGCCGGGCCTGTTCGAGATCGGCGGCGTGAAGATCGGCGCGCCGGTGTGCGAGGACATCTGGGCCGCCGGGCCCTGCGAGTTGCTGAAGACCAGGGGCGCGGAGTTTCTGATGGTTCCCAACGGCTCGCCATATCGGCGCGCCTCGCGGGACGAGCGCATGAGCGTGGCGGCCGCGCGGGTCGCGGCCACCGGCCTGCCGCTGATCTATGTCAATCAAATCGGCGGCCAGGATGAGCTGGTCTTCGACGGCGGCTCGTTCGCTCTGGGCGCGGACGGCGA
>PMOM01000198.1:5398-8467 GCA_003161535.1 Caulobacteraceae bacterium
CCGGGCGCCGACGAAGCCATCTATCGGGCCATGGTGGTGGGCCTGCGCGACTATGTGCGCAAGTCGGGCTTCAGCGGCGTGCTCATCGGCCTGTCGGGCGGCGTCGACTCGGCGCTTTCGCTGGTGGTGGCGCGCGACGCCCTGGGGGCGGCGAATGTGAGGGCCTTCATGCTGCCTTCACGCTACACCAGCCCCGAGAGCCTGGAGGATGCCGCCGCCTGCGCCAAGGCCGCGGGCGTGGCGCTCGATGAGATCGCCATCGCTCCGGCGATGGAGGCGTTCGAAGCCATGCTCGCCGCGTCTTTCGCCGGCCGGCCGGCGGACATCACCGAAGAGAACCTGCAGGCCCGCATTCGCGGCGTCGCCCTGATGGCGCTTTCCAACAAGCTTGGCCTGATGCTGCTGACCACCGGCAACAAGTCGGAGATGGCGGTGGGCTACGCAACGCTCTACGGCGACATGTGCGGCGGCTACAATGTGCTCAAGGACCTCTACAAGGTGGACGTCTACGCGGCCTGCGCCTGGCGCAACGCGCATGGCGCCTACGGCGGGCCCGCGGGCCCGATCCCAGAGCGCATCCTGACCAAGCCGCCCTCGGCCGAACTGCGGCCAAACCAGACCGATCAGGACAGCCTGCCGCCCTATGAGAAACTGGACGCCATTCTGCATGGCCTGGTTGAGGAGGAGGCGACCCTCGACGAGATTGTCGCGCGCGGCCACGACGCCGCCACCGTCGAACGCGTCCAGCGCCTGCTTTACGGCGCCGAATACAAGCGGCGGCAGGCCGCCCCCGGCGTGAAGATCGGGGCCCGCGCCTTCGGCCGCGACCGTCGCTATCCCTTGGTCAATCGGTTCCGCGATCGGGTGAGCGGCGAGGGCTGACGGCGGGGGCTGACGGCGGGGGCTCGGTCCCCCTTTTTAGGTCACCGGCTCAAATCCCGAACCGGGCGGAAAGGCGCCGGTGGGCATGGAGCGCAGGGTCGGCACGACCGCTTCGATGTCGGCCACCGCCCGCCAGCACTGGCTGAAGTCCGCCGGGACCAGCCGGCTGCCGATGAATTGCGAGAAGAGGCTGAACAGAGGGTCCCAGAAGCCGGCCGGATTGTAGAACACGATCGGCTTGGCGTGCAGACCGAGCCGTCGCCAGGAAAGCAGCTCCACAGCCTCTTCCAGGGTGCCGATGGCGCCGGGAAGCACGGCGAAGGCGTCCGCCTCGGCGAACATGCGCATCTTGCGCTCATGCATCGAGGCGACGATCACCGTCTCGACATCCGCCAGCGGCGGCTCATGGCTGGTCAAGAATCGCGGGATGACCCCCAGGACGCGACCGCCGGCCCCGTGAGCGGCGCGAGCACAGGCGCCCATCAGCCCAACGCCGGCCCCGCCATAGACCAGGCGCAAACCATCGCGCGCCAGGATTTCGCCAAGCCTGGCGGCATCGGTGAGCCAGGCGGGCGCCGCGGCGTTCGACGATCCGCAGTAGACGCAGACGCTGTCAAGGCGAGGCGAAGACGGGGACATTCGGAGGGCGGACTTCCTTTCATAGAAAAGTTGCGCTGGCGCGCGAGGGGCGGTGTATCCATCTCCTGGCGATGATGGCGAGGCGGGATCAAGTGATTTTGGTCGGGGCGGCGATAAAGTTCGCGCTCAGCATGGCCCTGGCCGCGAGCCTGGGAAGTTGCGGACCACGCCATGACGCCTCCGGGTCGCCAGCGCGCTCCGGACCGGCCTCGGACGCCGAGCGGGCCTATCGCGCCGCCCCCACCGCCCTGGCCGCCACGCTTCTGGCCGATGGCCGCATCCAGATCGCCGGCCAGGCCCAACCGGGCGCGCGCGTTCGCCTGGCGACGCCCAGCGGGCAAGTGGTGTTCTCCGATACCGCGACCGACGGCGGCTGGACGGTGATCTTGCCCGCGGCTTCGACCTTGCGGCTGCTTGGCCTGTCAATGATCGAGAGCGGCCGAAACCTGCAATCGGAAGGCTATCTGGCGGTGACCCCACGCGGCCAGGCCGCGCAACTTCGCGCCGGGGCGGGAGCCCTGGTGCTGACAGCCGGCCCGGCGAGACTGCGCATCCTGGCGGTGGACTTCGATCGCAAGGGCGGAACCGTGGTCTCCGCCCAAGCCTCTCCCGGCGCGATGGTGACGCTGCGCGTGGATGGCGTGCTTCGCGGACGGCTTGCCGCTGGCGCGGACGGACGGGTTTCCATGGCCCTGGATGAGCCATTGGCGGCGGGGCCGCATAGCTTTGAAATCGCCGACGGTCGGGCGCGGGTGCAATTGGCGGCCGACATGTCGCCGGCCGGGCCGGTGGTTGGCGCGCCGTTCCGGTCCTCGCGAAATCCAGGCGGCTGGCGCATCGATTGGATGACGCCGGGCGGCGGCGTGCAGACCACCCTGCTGATCACCTCGCTCGAGGGCGGCTGATGGCCTACGCCCACTATGGGACACGCCACACAGCCGCGCCGGCGACACCCGCGGCGCCGGCGCCGTTCAACTTCTGGACGTCCATGGCCGACCTGGTGCGCCTGGTGCTGCGCTCCAAAGCCAAGGGGCTCAAGGCGCGGCTCGGCGTCGCTCTGGGTCTGGTCCTGCTGGGCAAGTGGACGGGCGTCGTCGGCCCCCTGCTGATCTCAAAGGCGATCGACCAGCTGAATGTCGGCCATTCGGGCGGCCAGGCGGTGTTCACCGCCTTCGCGGGCCTGGCGATCGGCTGGGTGCTGCTGCGCTTCATCGCCGGGACGGCGCCCTATGTGCGCGACGCCATTTTCACGCCGGTGTCGCAGATGGCCCTTGCGCAGTCGGCCATGGAGACCTTCGGCCATTCCCTGTCGCTGTCGCTGAATTTCCATCAGGGCAAGCAGACCGGCGGCCTGGCGCGGCTGATTGATCGCGGCGCTCGCTCGACCGACTTTCTGCTGCGCAGCGTGGTCTTCAATCTGGGGCCGACCGTCCTGGAATTGATGATGGCCGCCTTTGTCCTGACCACGCGCTTCAACTGGCGCCTGGCGGCGGTCGCCATCGCCACCATCGTCATCTACATCACATTCACCTTCAGCATCTCCAACTG
>PMOM01000293.1 GCA_003161535.1 Caulobacteraceae bacterium
CTGGAGATCACCGATCTCAATCGCTTGTACATGGCGGCCGGCGACCTGTTCGTCGAAGCCCTGCCCCGCGGATATGCCTGGCTCGACACCGGAACCCACGACAGCCTGCTGGAAGCCGCCGAGTTCGTCCGTACCCTACAGAAGAGGCAGGGCGTGTACATCGCCAGCCTCGAGGAGATCGCTTTCCGGTCCTGTTTCATCGACCGCGCTCAGCTGCGCGCCCGCGCCGAGACGATCGCCAACACCGACTATCGCCGCTATCTGCTGGATATCGCCGAGCGGGGATGATCGCCGCGGGCCCCTAGCCTCCCACCGCCTGCTCCACCGCCAGCGCCAGGTCCAGCGCCCGCGCCCCATCGGCGGCGTCGGCCAGGGGCCCCACGCGCTCGCCGCGCACCGTCGCCAGGAAGGCCCCCAGGCTCGCCGCCAGCGGATCTCGGCCGGCCGGCGTTTGCGCGAAGTCGGGGTTCAGGGCAAAGGCGGTGGTGTTGCTGAACGTACGGTTCAAGACATCGATGACCACCTCGCCGGAGGGATAGACCAGGCGCACGGTACGCGCCTTGACCTTGGCCGTGCGCGAGGCAGTGAGCACGGCGGTAAAGCCGTCGTCGAAGGTGATTTCCGCCTCCGCCCGGTCGAAGAGGGCATTGGCCTCGCACACCCCTTCGGCTTCCACGGCCAGGGGCGCGGCGCCGGTCAGGGCCAGGGCGAGGTCCAGATCGTGGATCATTAAGTCGATCACCACCGAGACATCGAGGTTGCGTGGCGACGGCGCTCCAAAGCGGCGCGCCTCCAGGCGCAGCGGCGCTTCGGGCGCATCGAAGAGGCCCATGGCCGCGAAGGTCGCTCGCTCCAGGAATCCACAGGCGGCGACAAGGCCTCGCCGGGCCGCCTCGCTCACGATGGCGTCGGCGTCCGCCGGATCGGTGGCGATGGGCTTTTCCACATAGACCGCCTTGCCGGCGCGCAGGGCGGCCAGCGCGCAGGCGCCGTGGGTCACCGCCGGTGAACAGACCGACACCACATCGACCTGGGCCAGGAACTCCGCCCGATCGGCGAAGGCCTCGCCGCCGAAACGCGCGGTGATCGCGCCGGCCCGCTCGGGGTGGGGATCAAGCACGCCGGCCAGCGCCACGCCCGCCGTCTTGGCCCACTGGGCGGCATGGTAGGCCCCGAAAACCCCCGCGCCGATCACCCCGGCCCTCAGGGTCCCCGTCTTTGCTGGCGATGTCATTTGCCGCGCCTAACACGGCTGGCGACTGTTTCGCCACTGGAGCATGACCGCCGGCCGCGCTAAGACGCCGCCAGCCACCCCTGCAATGGAAGACCAAAGCTCATGACCACCTCGCGCGAAATTCGCCTCAAGAGCCGTCCGGTGGGCGTTCCCACGGCCGACAACTTCGAAGTGGCTAAAGTGGACCTGCCCGATCCTGGGCCCGGCGAAGTGCAGGTGCGCAACACCTGGATGACCGTCGATCCCTACATGCGCGGGCGGATGAACGACGTGCAGAGCTATTCGCCGCCCTTCCAACTTGGCCAGGCGATGCAGGGCGGCGCCGTCGGCGAAGTCGCCGCCTCCAACGACCCGGCCTTCAAGGCCGGGGACGCGGTGCAGAGCTTCTTCGGCTGGCGCGAGGCCTTCAACGCCCCGGCCGCCGCCATCCAAAAGCTGGAGACGCACGGCCTGCCGCCTCAGGCATTCCTGGGCGTGGCCGGCATGCCGGGCCTGACCGCCTATGTCGGCCTCCTGAAGATCGCCGCCCTCAAGGACGGCGACGTGGTGTTCGTCTCGGCCGCCGCCGGCGCGGTGGGCCAGGTGGTCTGCCAGATCGCCAAGCTCAAGGGCCACACGGTCATCGGCTCGGCCGGAGGCGCGGAAAAGGCGGCCTATCTCAAAGGCTTGGGCGTCGATCACGTCATCGACTACAAGGCCGAACCCGACCTCACCGCCGCCCTGATGCGCGCCGCGCCGCAGGGCATCGATGTCTATTTCGAGAACGTCGGCGGNNTGATGGCCGCCCGCCCCTTCGCCCGCTTCGCCCTGTGCGGCATGATCTCTCAGTACAACGCCACCGACATGGGCGCCGGAGTGCGCGGTCTGATCATGATCGTGGGCAAGCAACTGCGCCTGGAAGGCTTCATCGTCTCCAGCCACGTCGACATGCAGGCGGCCTTCATCAAGGACATGACCGGCTGGATCGCCGACGGCAAAGTGAAATGGCGCGAGACAGTGGAAGAGGGAATCGAGAACGCCCCCACCGCTTTCCTCAAGCTCTTCAAGGGCGAGAATCTTGGCAAGATGCTGGTGCGTCTGAACTGACGTGCCGCGCCTGTTCAATGCCTATCTGATTGTCCACTGGAGCGCCGCGTCCAAGCCGACGACCGGCGCCGATTGCGTGTGGATCGGCGTGCTCAAGCGCGACGTGCGCTTTCGCCTCGCCTTCGAGGCGCACAATCCGCCCACCCGCGCGGCGGCGGAAGCCTTGATATCATCCACTCTCGAAGATCGCGCCAAGCGTCGCGAGCGCACCCTGATTGGCTTCGATTTTCCCCTGGGCCTGCCGCGCGGATTGAGCGGCGGCCTGCAACTTGCCGGCGACGAGCCCTGGCGCGCCGTGTGGGATCAACTGGCCAGGATGGTCAAGGACAAGGCCGANNCGCCTGACCGGCGGCCCGTTCCCGTTCTGGGGCTGCCCGCCGCGCGACACCCTGACCACCCTGCAACCCAAGCGCGAGCGCGCCCACGGACCCGGCGACCTCCCGGAATTTCGTCATGCGGATGTCGCCGTCAAGGGCGCGCCGTCGCCGTGGAAGCTCTACTACGGCGGTTCGGTGGGCGGCCAGGCGATCCTGGGCATGCCGATGGCGCGCCGCCTCAAGCTCGCCCGCGGCGACGCGATGAAAGTGTGGCCGTTCGAGACCGGCTGGAAGGCGCTCACGGAAAACGATCTGGACGGCGTCGATGTGGTGGCCGCCGAGGTTACCTCATCGCTGCTCAATACCCCGGCGGCGAGCGGCGAGATCAAGGACGCCGCCATGGTTCGCGGCTTGGCCGAACACCTGGCCAGGCTCGATGAATCCGGCAAGCTTGGCGAGGTCTTCGCGCCCGATAGGGCGACGCCCCCCGACGTGGTGCTCGACGCCACTCACGAGGAAGGCTGGATTCTGGGCGCCTAGTCCCGCCGGGCCAGCATCCAGAACCGTCCCAGCAGAAGCCCGGCCGACAGGAAGCTCGCCGCGGTGATGGCCCAGATGATGCCGGTGATGCCGAGTCCCGCGTGGATGCCCAGCGCCCAGCCCAAGGGAACCATGACCACAGCGTAGCTGGCCAGATGGGTCAGGGTCGGAACCAGGACGTCGGCCCGGGCCCTCAGGCTCTGGGCCACCACCACCTGCACGGCGTCGGGGATCAGGAACAGGCAGGCCAGGACCAGGCCGGCGGTGGCCATGGCCACCGCAGCGACGTCGGAGGTGTAGCTGAGCGCGATGACGTGCGCCGCCGGCCACACCGCCAGGGCAGCGGCCAGGCCGACGAGGGCGGTGACGCCAAATCCCAGCCAGGCGACGCGGTTGAGCTCGGCCGGCCGCCGCGCGCCGTAGGCGCGGGCCACCAGCACGCCGGTGGCGGCGCTCAGGCCCAAGGGAACCATGAACACGAACGAGACGACGTTGAGCACCACCGTATAGGCCGCCACCACCAGAGCGCTGATCGAGCCGGCGATGAGGGTCATGGCGGCGAACGCGGCCACTTCGAAGAACCCCGAAGCCCCCGCGCCATAGCCGATGCGCCGCTGCTCGATTTCCCGCGCCCGGTCGCGGGGCGGCTTGTCGAACACCCCAAGCTCCCGGGCATCCTTCATGCGCGCGATGTAGATCAGTGTGGCGATGGTCAGGAACACTCGCGCGCAAAGCGTCGCGCAGGCGCCCCCCGTCGCGCCCAGCGCCGGCAGGCCCAAGGCGCCCGGCACCAGGACCACATCGACCGCCAGGTTCAGCGCGTTGGCGATCCACATGAAGGTCATCACCGGCTTGGGGCGACCCAGGCCCTCCAGCCACGATCCCGCCGCCACCGAGAGGGTGAATCCGGGAAGCGACATGGCCAGCACGATCAGGGGCGGCGTCGCGCCCCGGGCCAGGTCGCTGGAAACTCCGCTCACCCTCAGAAACGCCGGGCCGGCGAGGATGAGGACGATCATCGCGCTCACGCCGATCCACGCGCCATAGACCAAGCCGCGCCGCAGCGCCGCGCCGGCCTCCTTGGGCCGTTCCTCGCCGATGGCCCGAGAGGCCATCACCTGAACCCCGGACAACAGGCCGATGGCGGTGACCACGGTGACGCTGGTCAGGGCCCAGCCCATGGCGTGGTAGCCCAGCTGCACCGCCGAATAGCGCCCGACCACCACCGCGTCGGTGAGGCCCATGGTCATCATGCCCAGGCGCGAGGCCACCACCGGGCCGGCCAGGCGCAGCAGTTCGGCAAGATCGCGTCGAACGAGGGCGGGCGCGGCCCCCGCGATGGGAGGCGCGCCGGCGGCGGGGCCGCGCATGGGAAATCCCCAGTCAAGGAAGGGCGCGGAAACTGACTTAGCCGGAGCGCGGAAGCAAGCGCCGGTCTTGTTTCATCGCGCCGCGGCCGCCCGACCGTCGCCTGAGCGTGGCGCCAATGCCACGCAACCGCGTCATCGGGTTCTACCGCGTGAGGGTCTCGCGGCTGAAAAGGTCCGGCTCCCGCCTCGGCAAGGCGCTCTCGATGGCCAGCAAGCGCCGTTTGGTGGTGATCCCGCCGTGCGCGGAAAAGCCGCCGATCTTGCCCCCGGCCGCCAGGACGCGGTGACAGGGCACGATGATCGGAAACGGGTTGCGCCCCATCGCCTGGCCGACGTCGCGGGCCAAGGCCGCATCGCCCAGCCGTGCGGCGATCTCGCCGTAGGAGCGGGTCTCGCCCGGCGGAATGTCCCGGGCTGCTTCCCATACCCGCCGCTGGAACGCTGGGGCGCCGTCCATATCGAGCTGCAACCCCGTAAAGTCGCAGGCTTCGCCGCGCAGAAGGGCGATGACGCCGTCAATCGCGCCCTGTATTTCGGCCGGCGCAGGCGCTTCTTGCGCCTTGGGAAACCGGCGACGCAGGCGCGCCCGGCTCTCTGCGGCGGTCGCCTCCGGCAGTTGCACGGCGAGGATGCCCCCGCTCCCCCACGCGATGGCGCAGGTCCCGATCGCCGTCTCGAAAACCGCATAGCCCTGGTCTGTCATCGCCCGCCTATTCGGCCGCGCGGACACTGTCCGACAGCCGCCGCGCCTTCAGCTTCTCGGCCACCAGGAAGGCCAGCTCGAGGGCCTGCTCGCCGTTGAGGCGCGGATCGCAGTGGGTGTGGTAGCGGTCGCCCAACTCGCCTTCGCTGAGAGAGCGCGCGCCGCCGGTGCATTCGGTGACGTTCTGGCCGGTCATTTCCAGGTGCACACCGCCTGGATGCACGCCCTGCGCCTGGGCGATCTCGATGAAGCTTTTGACCTCCGCAAGGATGCGTTCGAAGGGACGGGTCTTGTAGCCGTTGGCGGCTATCAGCGTATTGCCGTGCATGGGGTCGATGGCCCAGACGACCTGCCGGCCGTCCCGCCGGGTGGCGTCCATCAGGGCGGGCAAGCGAGCGGCGATCTTGTCGGCCCCAAAGCGCCCGTAGAGGGTCAGGCGCCCGGCCTCGTCCTGCGGGTTGAGCACATCGATCAGCGCCATCAGTTCATCGGCGTCCATGGTCGGGCCGACCTTCAGGCCGATGGGGTTTTTCAAGCCCCGCGCGAAAGCCACGTGCGCGCCGTCAAGCTGGCGGGTTCGCTCGCCGATCCACAGCAGATGGGCCGAGACGTCGTACCAGTCGCCGGAGGTGGAATCGACGCGGGTCATGGCCTCCTCGAAGCCCAGCAGCAGGGCCTCGTGGCCGGTGAAGAACTCCACCCGGTGCAGGTCGGGATGGCTTTGCGGCGTCACTCCGATGGCTTCCATGAAGGCCAGGGCCTCGGTGATCTTGTCGGTGAGCTCGCGGTAGCGCGCGCC
>PMOM01000080.1 GCA_003161535.1 Caulobacteraceae bacterium
AGCAGGTCGCGGGCGAACTTGGTGATGGCGTAGGCGCGGGCGTCGTTGACCTCCCGCTCGGCGCGCCGGCGGGTGTTTTCAGCTTCCGCCGCATAGCGCAGAGCCTGATCCTTCAAGGCCGCCGATTCGGCGCGAAGCATCGTTACGTCGGTCGCTTCGGCGGGCCGACCGGAGGCGGCGTCGATGTCGCCTTCGTCGGGCGTCTCGCCGTTTTCCTGCTCGCTCGCGCCATCGAAAGCAGGGTGATCGTGAGTCATGCGTTTCTTGCTCAATTTATTCTCTGACGTTCATCATCCGCCCCAGGGCCCGGGCCGTGTAGTCCACCAGGGGAATCACCCGGGCGTAGTTCAACCTGGTCGGCCCGATCACCCCGATCGCGCCGAGCACCTTTTGTCTGCCCGACATATAGGGCGCCGCGATCAGCGCGGAACCGGACAGGGAAAACAGACGCGTCTCGGCGCCGATGAAAATGCGCACGCCCTGGGCGCCGCGCACATCATCCAACAAACCGATCAGCTGCTCCTTCTGTTCCAGATCGTCGAACAGCATGCGAACCCGTTCGAGATCGGCGACCGCATTGGGATCACCCAGCAGATTGGCGCGCCCGCGCACGATCAGGGCGCGCTCGGCGCCGTCTCCGCCGCTCCAGGCGGCGAGGCCATCCTCGATCAGTCGCGCGGCCGCCTGATCAAGCTCGCGGCGCGCGCGTTCCAGCTCGGCGGCGACATCGAGCTTGGCCTCCGCCAGGGTCTTGCCGCGCAGCCGCGCATTGAGGAAATTGGAGGCCTCGCGAAGAGCCGCCGGGGTGATCCCCGCCGGGCGCGCCATCAGGCGATTTTCCACTAGGCCATCGTCGAAGACCATGATCGCCAGAGCCTGATCGGAGCCCAGGGCGACGAACTCCACATGCTTGACCCCGGCGTCGCGCACCGGAGTCACCACCACGCCCGCGCCCCCCGCCAGGCCCGAGAGGATGCCGCTGGCCTCGTTCAGGGCGTCGTCGAAGGTGCGCCCGGCGGCGGACAGGCGGGCCTCTATGGTCTGGCGGTCCTCCTCGCTGACGTCGCCCACCTCCAGCAGGCCATCGACGAACAGCCGCAGCCCCGCGTGGGTCGGCAGGCGGCCGGCGCTGACGTGCGTGGCGCCCAGCAGGCCCAGCTCGGTCAGATCCTGCATGGTGTTGCGGATCGAGGCCGGCGACAGATGCACGCCGCCACGGGAGATGGTGCGTGATCCGACCGGCTCGCCGGATTCCAGATAGGTCTCGACGATGCGGCGGAAAATGTCCCGGGCGCGGCTGTCCAGCTCGGCGAGGGTGGCGCTTGGAAGCTGGCTCGCGCCCAGCAGCGGGTTGGTCATGGACGGCTCCCTCGGGATTTAGGATAAGCGCCGGGTCTCGCGGCGCAAGGCGCGAGCGTTCGTCTCTAGGAGCTCCATTGCATGCGACCTTCGGAACGCCGGCCCGACGCCCTGCGCGAAGTCAGTCTGGAGACCGGCGTCAACCGCTACGCCGAGGGCTCCTGTTTGGTGAGCTTTGGCCACACCCGCGTTCTGGTCACCGCCAGCCTGGAAGAGGGCGTGCCGCCGTTTCTGCGCGGCCGGGGCCAGGGATGGGTGACGGCGGAATATGGCATGCTGCCGCGCGCCACGCACACCCGGGGGCGCCGCGAAGCCGCGCAGGGCAAGCAATCGGGGCGCACCCAGGAGATCCAGCGGCTGGTTGGACGCTCCATGCGCGCCGTGGTCGATCTGGCGGCCCTCGGCGAGCGACAGATCACCTTGGATTGCGACGTCATCCAGGCCGANNCCGACGGCGGCACCCGCACCGCGGCGGTCACGGGCGGCTGGGTGGCCCTGAAGATGGCCACCCGCCATCTGCTCGAAGAGGGCGTCATCGTCTGCGAACCGATCCTGGACCACGTCGCGGCCGTATCCTGCGGGCTCTTCCAATCCGAACCGGTTCTCGATCTGGACTATGAGGAAGACAGCAATGCCGAGGCCGACGCCAACTTCGTGCTGACCGGGGCCGGCGACATCGTCGAAATCCAGGCGACCGGTGAAAAGCGCGGCTTCTCGCAAGGCGAGTTCGACGCCCTGTTTGGCCTGGCTCGGCAAGGCATCGCTCAGCTCGTCGGCTTACAGAGGGCGGCGATCGGAGGTTGACATTCCGGCCACGGTGACATTCTAAAAGAGCCGAACACGTATTTTATCTCTTATAACTGAAACCTTTTCGCGCTAATGAGGTTTCGAGATTGAACGGAAGCTGGAGGATACACGATGAAGAAAATGATGGCGGCCGCGGCCAGCCTCTTGCTTATCGCGGGCCAAGCCGCGGCGGCGACGAGCGATATCAGCGCGACCACGGCGACCGCGGCGACGCCGGCGTCCAAGGCGCGCGCGATCAATCATTGCGATGCGGGGCGCAAAACGCACGCGGTCAGCGGCCGCGTCGCCAATCGCTGCGAGCCCGGCGGCGGCGGCGGCCCCTTTGGTTTCGGTGGCGTGCCGGGGCCGTGGATCCTCGGGGGCCTCGTGGTCGCCGGCGCCATTGGCTTCGGCGTGGCCGAAGACAGCAGCAACAAGCCCACCAGCCCCTAGCGCTCGCGCTCGGAATCTTAAGACGCGCAACGCCCGTCGCCTCCTGACCGAGGCGGCGGGCGTCGCCGTGCGCGGTTGGCTCACTCCTCGAGCGTGTCGGCTTCGTCGGGATCATCGGGCGGTCCGGCCTCGAAGACCACCAGGTCGCCGGGCTGGCAATCCAGTTCCCGGCACAGGGCGCCCAGGGTGGAAAAGCGGATGGCGCGCGCCTTTCCGGTCTTGAGGATCGAGAGGTTGGCGATGGTCACGCCCACCCGGTCGGCGAGCTCGGTGAGCGACATGCGCCGCTCCAGCAGCAGACGATCGAGGCGGACGCGGATGGGCATGACCTAGATCGTCAGCTCCGCTTCGCCGCGCAGGCGCGCGCCCTCGCGGAAGACCTCGGCCAGCACGACGATGACCAGGACCGCGAACCAGGTGGTCAGGCTGACGCCGCCGGTCAGCCGCGTGGCGCCATGCATGAAGAGGCGCAGCAGCCCGGCGGCCACATAGCGGCCGATTTCAAGCGCCGCCAAGGCGCCGCCGATCACCCGCAGGCGGCGCACATTGTCTGGATGAAAGGGATCGCCGGCGATCAGCGTCTGGAAGATGCGGCGCAGGCGCCCGACGATGATGATGGCCCCGGCGAAATAGAGGTCCGCTCCCAGCAGCGCGGCGGCGGCCAGGGGCCCCAGCCACCGTCCGGCGATATGCAACCGATCGAAGGCGATGGCGCCGCCGAGCAGTTCGGGTTTGAAGCTGAGCAGGAGCACGGCGAGAATGGCGAGCGAAACCCCGATCGCCGACACCCACAGGACGAAGCGGACGACGTCCAAAATCACCTTCAGAAAGCTCGACACCGAGCCGGGTCCCAAGGCGCGCATCCATCCCCCCTTCGTCACTCTGGCAGTCTCGTCGCCGCGGCCAAAACGCCAGCCGCCGTCCGAAGTCACCCCCGGACGGCGGTCAGGATGCCCCGCCACGCTCGCTTAGGAAAGCGGCTCAATGATAGACCGACTGGG
>PMOM01000024.1 GCA_003161535.1 Caulobacteraceae bacterium
CTTGACGCCCTGGTCAAGAAGGCATCGGAGAAAAAGGCGCGCGACGATGCCCGGCGCGGCATCTCCGAGCCCCAGGGCGATTCCCTGGTTCCCGCCGCCGAGAGCGGCGTCCTGGAGGACGCCGACGGTTAAGGGCGGCGCTCGCCGTCCATCATCCGCCGCCGCGTTCGCCGGAGGCCGGGGCGGGACGTCACCGCCCTGACGAATCACGATTGATGGGCGCCGTCTTTGGCCTAGACTGCCCTTGATCCCCGAACATCTTGAGGAGACGTCGTTTGTTTCGCCCCGCCGCGCACCTGCTCTCAAAGACGCTCCTGCCAAGCTTGGCTGTCCTCGCCTTTGCCGGCGGGCCAGCGTTCGCGGCGACGGTTGGCGACGGCGCGATGGCCGGCTCCATTCCGGACTCGGCGTTCAACGCCATGCAATGGCGGAGCATCGGGCCCTATCGGGGCGGCCGGGCCGTGGCCGTGGCCGGAGTTCCTGGCTCGCCCAACACCTTCTACTTCGGGGCCGCCTCGGGGGGAGTGTGGAAAACCACCGACGCCGGCGCCACCTGGAAGCCGATCTTCGATGGCCAGCCCATCGCCTCCATCGGCGCCATCGCCGTTTCGCCCAGCAACCACAATATCATCTATGTCGGGACCGGAGAGAACGCCCTGCGGGGTGACATCACCTACGGCGCAGGGGTCTATAAGTCCGTCGACGGCGGCAAGACGTGGGCCTTCATGGGCCTCAAGGACACCCGCCAGATCGGGGCCTTGATCGTCGATCCCGCCAACCCCGACGTGGTCCTGGTCGCCGCCATTGGCCACGCCTTTGGCCCCAATGCCGAACGCGGCGTTTTCCGCAGCGCGGACGGCGGAGTCACCTGGACCAAGGTTCTCTACAAGGATGATCAGACCGGGGCCATCGACGTCACCTTCGATCCCCACGACGCCAGGATCGTCTACGCCGCCCTATGGCAAATGCGTCGCCAGCCCTGGAACATGTCCAGCGGCGGTCCAGGCAGCGGGCTTTATCGCTCGGCCGACGGCGGAGCCACCTGGACCCGCCTGGCTGGAAACGGCCTGCCGGACGGGATTCTCGGCCGCATCGACGTGGCCGTCTCGGGCGCCAATTCCCAGCGCGTCTATGCGATGATCGAGGCCCAGGACGGCGGCCTATATCGCTCCGACGATGGCGGCGGCCACTGGCAAAGGATCAATCAGGACGGCCGCATCCGCCAGCGGGCCTGGTATTTCTCCAAGATCTACGCCGACCCGAAGTCGGTCGACACCGTCTATGCCCTAAACACCGGCATGCTGCGCTCCACCGACGGCGGCAAGACGTTCGGCCTGGTCTCGGCCACCCACGGCGATCACCACGCCCTGTGGATCGATCCGAACAATCCCGCCAGCCTGATCAACTCCAACGACGGTGGGGCCAGCATCTCTCTGGATGGCGGCGCCACGTGGTCGACGCAGAACAACCAGCCCACGGGCGCCTTCTACCACGTGGCCACGGACAACCGCTTTCCCTATTGGGTCTACGGCGCGCAGCAGGACAATTCCAACCTGGCCGTGGCCAGCTATGACGATGAAGGGGTGATCGGCCCCCGCGACTGGTACCCGGCCGGAGGCGGCGAGGCCGGCTTCGTGATCCCCGATCCGCGCGACGCCAACATCATCTACAGCGACTCGGAGAACCAATATGGCCGCTTCGACAGACGCTCCCAGCAATCGCAGGACATCAGCCCCGATCCCATCGACAACTCCGGCCATCCCGCCAACGAGCTGACGCACCGGTTCAACTGGACCTCGCCGCTGATGCTGTCGCCGCACGATCCGGACGTACTCTACACCGGCTCCGAAGTGGTTTGGAAGTCGACCGACCACGGCATGAGCTGGAGCATCATCAGTCCGGACCTGACCCGCAACGACAAGGCCAAACAGCAGGCCTCGGGCGGCCCTCTGACCAAGGACATCACCAGCGTCGAATATTACGACACCATCTTCGCCCTGGCGGAATCGCCTTTGACGAAAGGCCAACTTTGGGTCGGCACGGATGATGGGCTCGTGCAGATGACGCTCGACGGCGGCGCCCACTGGCGCAACGTGACGCCAGCCGCGCTTCCGCAATGGGGCTCCGTTGACGCCGTTGAACCCTCACCCTACGACGCCGCGACCGCCTACATCGCCGTCGACCGGCACAAGCTGGACGACATCGCGCCCTATGCCTTCAAGACTTCCGATGGCGGCCGCACGTGGGCCTCGATCATTTCGGGCCTGCCGCCAGGCGCCGTCGTTCATGTGGTGCGCGCCGATCCGGTGCGGCGCGGTCTGCTTTACGCGGGCACGGAGCTTGGCGTCTTCGTCTCCTTCGACGACGGCGGCCAATGGCGACCGCTGCGGATGAACATGCCGGTGACACCGGTCCACGACCTCACCGTCAAGGGCGATGATCTGGTCGCCGCCACTCATGGCCGGTCGTTCTGGATCCTCGACGACCTGTCGCCCCTGCGCCAAGCGGCGCCGACGAGCGACGGCCTAGTGCTTTACACGCCACAGACCGCGACGCGGCTCTACTATCCCGATAGCATCGATTCCCGCCGCCCCGTGGGCCAGAACCCGCCGGCCGGGGCGCTCATTGACTATATCCTGAAATCCGTCCCCGCCGGTGAGCTCACCGTCGACATTCTGGACGATCAGGGGCGCGTCATCCGCCATCTATCGAGCACCAAGACCACCAAGGAGGTCCAGCCGCCGGAGTGGCCCGACCAGATCGTGCCCAACGATCTGATTCCCGCCCATGAAGGCATGAACCGCCTCGTCTGGGATCTTCGCATGAATGATCCGGTGCAGATTCCCGGCGCCTTCTATGAGGGCGAGGCGCCGCGCGGGCCGATCGTCGCGCCGGGGCGCTATAGCGTGAGGCTGACCGCCGGCGGCGAGAGCCGCACCGCCCCCCTGACCGTGATCGCCGATCCCAGGGTCGCCGGCAGCGCCGCGGCGATCAACGCCAAGACGGCCCTGGCCATGGCCACGGTCAGCGACATCGACGCGCTCCATAAGGCGGTGAACGCCGTACGCGCCGAGCGTCGCCGGCTCGCCGCGGCTCCCACCCCGGATCCGGCAATGGACGGCCGGCTCGCGGCCATCGAAGAGTCTCTGATGCAGGTGAACATGAAGGGCTCCGAGGCCAATCTGGCCTTCCCCGGCATGCTCAACGAGGAGTACGCCTCCTTCGCCGCCACCCTGGAGGACGCCGACAC
>PMOM01000108.1 GCA_003161535.1 Caulobacteraceae bacterium
GCCACCCTGGAGGACGCCGACACGCCGCCGACCGCGCAGCAGCAGGCGCTCTACACATCTCTCCACGCCAAACTGGAAGCGCAGCTGGCCCTGTGGCGAACGCTGCGCGAGTCTGAGCACTCCTAGGAGGCACTGCGTTCAGGAGTCCCAGGCTGCCAGTGAGGGACGCGGTGTAGGTCACGCGGCCGATGCGGCGGGGCGCCGCCCCAGCCGTCAACGTTGAAACGTCCGATCAACCCTGGACGATCTCATCATCGTCTCGGAACGCGCGCATGGGGTCCCTACCCGCCAGCGCCAAGCGCACCGGCGCCCAACCCAGGCGATGAATTTCGCAGGGTCCCAACTCCAGGAGGGCGCGGGCATGGATCGGCGCGCGATAGCCCTTGTGGCCGGCGAAACCGTAGCCCGGATAGGCCGCCTCCATGGCGGTCATCAGGCGGTCGCGCGCGGTCTTGGCGAGGATGGAGGCGGCGGCGATGGAAGAGGAGATGGCGTCACCCCTGACCACCGTCTTCACAGGGCAGGGCAAATCGAACGCGTAGTTACCGTCCACCAGGGCGAAGACCGGGGCGATCGACAGCGCCTCGACCGCCCGGCGCATGGCTAAGCCGGTGGCCTGCAGGATGTTCAGGGCGGCGATCTCTTCCACCGAGGCAAAGCCCACGCCCCAGGCCAAGGCCCCGTCCTTGATCTGAATTTCCAGAATGTCGCGTTGTTTGGCCGACAGCACCTTCGAATCGTTCAATCCGGCGATGCCGCAGGGGGTCTTCAGGATCACCGCGCCGGCGCACACGGGGCCCGCCCACGGTCCGCGCCCAGCTTCGTCCACCCCACACACCGGCGCTGGACAGGCGCGCTCGAGCAGCATGTCGGGTCCGGATCTAGCCATCACGGCTTCGCCATCGCGGCCACCTGGGCGTGGCGAAAACATCCCGTGACGTGGTCGTTGACCATCCCAACCGCCTGCATGAACGCATAGACGATGACCGGGCCGCAGAACTTGAAGCCCTTGGCCTTCAGCGCCCTGGCCATCTCCACCGACGCCGGCGTGGAGGCCGGGACGCCGGTCACCGCCGTCCAACGGTTCTGCGCGGGCGCTCCGCCCGCCAGGTCCCAAAGGAAAGCGGCGAAATCCTCGCCCCGCTGGCGCATGTCCACAAAGACCCGCGCGCCGGCGATGGCGGCGTCGATCTTGGCGCCGGAGCGCACGATGCCGGGATCGGCCATCAGCCGCCCCCGATCCAGATCTCCAAAGCGCGCCACGCGATCAGGGTCGAAATCGGCGAAGGCGGCGCGGAAGGCCTCTCGCTTGCGCAGGATGGTGATCCACGCCAGTCCCGCCTGGAAGCCGTCAAGCACGAGCTTCTCCCACAGGGCGCGGCTGTCATGCTCCGGCACGCCCCACTCAGTGTCGTGGTAAGCCAGATAGAGCGGATCGGCGGGGTTGGCCCATCCACAGCGCGGGTGATCTGCGACCTTGACGCCCACGCCCACTCGTCCTCACACCTTGCGCCCATGCGCATTCTCAATGTCGCCGACTTCAACTGGATGACCGGCGCCGAACGCACGAGCGCCAGACTCTCCTTGTTCGACATCTGCCGCAAGTTCAGCCTGGCGGCAACGCGGGCTGGTCACTTGGTGGTGGAATTCTCAGACCGGGCGGTAGCGCGCTCCGGGGGTCCGCTGCGCCTGAGGCGATTGGGCGCGGGATGGGCGAACCGCCGCTTTCTGCAGTGCGTGGATGAGCTCAAGCCCGATCTGATCCTGCTTCACTTCGCCGACACGATCACCAATGCCTCACTAAGGGAGGCGCGTCGCCTGTCGCCCGGTGTGATCATCGCCGACGTCAATATCGACCCCATCGACACGGCCAAGAACCAGCTGCGGTTGGCGCTGCGCAAAGGCGCGGCCGACGCCCTCTTCGCCACCACCGACGCGCCTGCCCTCGGCGCGCATGCGGGCCCCGGCGCCTTCGCGGCCTATCTTCCAAACATGGTCGATCCGGCCATCGAGACGGGACGGGCCTTCGAGATCGACGCCCCGGCCTTCGATCTGTTGTTCGCGGCCAGCGACGGCGCACCGCGCGAGGTCGGCCAAGAGTTCATCACTCCCAGCGAAGCCGTCGCGCGGCTGCGGGCCGGCGTTCCAGGTCTTCGGCTATCGACCCCGGGGATCGCCGGTCAACCGCCGGTGCGGGGCTACGCCTATTTCCAGGCGTTGCAGTCGGCGCGCATGGGCTGGTCCCTGTCGCGTCGCGCGACGCTGCCGCTCTATGCATCCGATCGCATGGCGCACCTGTTCGGCTGGGGCCTCACGGTTTGCCTGGACCGCCGCGCCGGGTTCGAGCGCTTCTACGCGGACCGGCGACGCGGCCTTCTACGACGACCTGCCAGGCTTGACCGCCGCCCTCACGCATCTGATCGCCGACGACGCGGCCGCCCGCGCCATGGCTCGTCGCGGCTGGGAGAAGACCTGGACCCTGTTCGACAGCGGCCGGGTGCTGGCCTACCTCCTCGCGCAACTCTTCGACGACGGCGGCGCCAAGGATTATGAGTGGCCGTGCGAACGGTGGGGCGGCGAGTGAGCCATCTCGATCGCCTACCCCCGCGGGCCCTCCTCAAGCCAGTTTGGCCACACCGACCGTCCACGACCGGCCATCGGGCAATGTGAGCGGCCCGGCGTCCAGGCGATCGAGGCGCAGGAGGGCCATGGCGTTGCCCTCCATGCCTGACAGGACCCGGCCGGCGCGCAAAGTTCCGGCAAGGAGCTCGGCCCCGTAGTCGGGCGCCGCGCCGCCGAAGGCGATGGGAATCATGCGGCTCTTGACCGCTCCGCGGCGTTTCATGCGCGAGGTGGTTTCCTGACCCACGTAACAGCCTTTGTTGAAGTCGACCCCGCCCAACAGGTCGAAGTTCGCCTCGATGGGATAGGCCTCATCGCTCCCCCAATCGGCCGAACCAGGGATGCCGAGGCTAAGGCGATGGACATCGTAGGCCGCCTCGTCCGCCACCGTTGCATTCGCCACCGGCGAGGATCCGAAGCGTCGAAACCCGAGCGCCGGCAGACGGGGATCGGCCCACCAACCCTCGGGCGCCGTCGGCGCGTTCCATAGCGCCAGCACCGGCGCGTCGGACGCGGCGATGTCGACCTTGGCGCGCAGGCGATGGAAGGTCAGGCGCTGGACCAGGGCCTCGCGCCGCATGGCCTCGCACTCGATCAGACAGCCTTCCTTGGCGCCGGTCACGAAGAGATCGAACAGCACGCGTCCCTGCGGCGTCAGCAGCGCGCCAAACCGCGCCTCCCCCGTCTTCAGTGTCTCGACATCCTGGGTGATCAGCCCCTGCAGAAAGCCTCGCCAGTCCTGGCCGGTCATGACGATCAGAGCCCTGCTGGCGAGTTGGGCGGTGCGCGGCGAGGTTGTTGACATAACGCCAATGTGGCCGCCTAGGCGCTGGAGCGCCAGGGGCCATCGCCCTATACAGGTCCCGCATGCCGGCCAAGCGTTTCCCGATCCTGTTCATCACCGCCAGCCGGATCGGCGACGCGGTGCTGTCCTCGGGTCTGATCAAGTCCCTGGTCGACGAAGTGCCCGGCGCCCGCTTCACCATCGTGGCCAGCGCTCTGACCGCGCCGCTATTTGGCGAAACCCCGGGCCTGGACCGGGTGATCGTGATGGACAAGATGCCGGTCGCCGCTCACTGGTTTTTTCTGTGGCGTCAGGTGCGCCTCCGCCGCTGGGGCCTAGTCGTGGATCTGCGCGGTTCGGCCATGGCCGACGCCTTGCGGCCAGCGCGGCGCGCGGTGCACAAAAAAAGCGGAGGCGACGCCGTCCACAAGGTGATCGAGGCCGCTCGGCTGTTGAAACTGGAAGAGGCGCCACCCGCCCCCTTTCTCTATACCAATCCGGCCATCGAGGCGCGGGCCGAGACGCTGACGCGCGGCGACGGTCCGATCCTGGCCATGGCTCCGGCGGCCAATTGGATCGGCAAGACCTGGCCGGCGGAGCGCTTCGCCATGGTGGCGCGCGAGCTGTTGGGCGCGGGAGGACCGCTGGCCGGTGGCCGCCTGATGCTTCTGGGCGGGCCGAGTGACCAGGCCGCCGCCGCTTCGCTGCGCGCCGCGGTTCCCAGGGCCAGTCGCATCGATCTGGTCGGTCAGACCGATCTGTTGACCTGCTTTTCGGCTCTCAGGCACGCGCGCCTGTTCATCGGCGGCGATTCGGGCCTGATGCACCTGGCGGCCGCCGCCGGCGCGCCGACCCTGGGTCTCTTCGGTCCCTCCGACGAGCGGCTGTACGCTCCCTGGGGCGCCCAAACCCGCACCGTGCGCGGCCCCCGAACCTTCGAACAAATTCGCCAGCTTGACCCGGGGCTGAAACAGGCCATCTGCCACATGATGGAGCTGCCGGTCGCCACGGTTATGAGGGCGGCGCGGTCCCTGATCGCCGAGACCCAGGCGGGGCGTGCTCCACCGTGCCCGGCCGGAGATGCTCATGCCTGAGACGTTCGATTTGATCGTGCGCGGCGGCGAGGTGGTCAACCACGCAGGTCGCGGCGCGGCGGATGTGGGCGTGCGGGCCGGGAAGATCGCCGCCATCGGCGACCTGCGCGCGGCCTCGGCTGGAGAAGCGTTCGACGCCACCGGCCTTGCCGTCCTGCCCGGCGTCATCGACACCCAGGTGCACTTCCGCGAGCCTGGCATGGAGTGGAAGGAAGACTTCGAGTCCGGTTCGAGATCGGCGGTGCTGGGCGGCGTGACGGCAGTCTTTGAAATGCCCAACACCGATCCGTCAACCACCGACGCCGAGGCCTTGGGCGAGAAACTCGCCCGCGCCAAGGGCCGCATGCATTGCGACCATGCCTTCTATGTCGGCGGCACACACGAGAACGCCAAGCATCTTGGCGAGCTGGAGCGCCTGCCGGGGTGCTGCGGAGTAAAGGTGTTCATGGGCGCCTCCACCGGCACCTTGCTGGTCCCCGACGACGAAGGCTTGGCGACGATCCTGCGCCATATCCGGCGCCGCGCCGCCTTTCATTCCGAAGATGAGTATCGCCTGGCCGAGCGCCGCCCCCTGGCCCGCGCCGGCGACTGGACGAGCCATCCGGAGGTGCGGGACGCAACGTCGGCGATCCTCGCCACCCGGCGATTGGTCAGCCTGGCCACGGAGCTTGGCAAGCGCATCCATGTGCTGCACGTCTCCACTGCAGAGGAGATCGACTTTCTTTCCCTGCACAAGGATGTGGCCACCGTCGAGCTGACCCCCCAGCATCTCACCCTCGCCGGCCCGGGTGACTATGAGCGCCTAAAGGGCCTGGCCCAGATGAACCCGCCGATCCGCGACGCCACGCACCGGACCGCCCTGTGGCGAGGGATCGCCATGGGCGTCGTCGATGTGCTGGGCACCGACCACGCGCCGCACACCCGCGAGGAGAAGGAACGCCCATATCCCGCGTCGCCCTCCGGCATGCCCGGCGTGCAGACTCTCCTGCCGATCATGCTCACCCACGTGGCG
>PMOM01000031.1 GCA_003161535.1 Caulobacteraceae bacterium
TCGCCGCGCGTCGCGCCCTGAACCAAAACGCCGTTCTCATAGCGGATCGAGGCCGACAGCCCATCGATCTTCGGCTCGGCGGTATAGGCCACCGGCTCATCGCCAAGGCGCAGGAAGCGGCGCACGCGGGCGTCGAACTCAAGCGCGTCGGCATCGGAAAAGGCGTTGTCCAGCGACAGCATGGGGACGCCATGCTCCACCGGCGAGAATGTCGCCGCGCGGGCGGCGCCCACCCTCGATGAGGGCGAATCCTGCCGCTTCAGGTGCGGGAAGCGCGCCTCGATGTCGGCGTTGCGCCGCTTGAGATGGTCATAATCGGCATCCGAGACGCTCGGCGCCTCGTCCTGGAAATAGGCGATGTCGTGCTGGGCGATGAGCCCGGCGAGCCGCGCTAGCTCGTCGGCGGCCTGCGCCTCGGTCAGTTCCTCGGGCGAAGCCGTGGCCGCCAGATCAGGCATGCATCAGCGCCCGAGCGGCGGCGCGGGCGGCGTCGGTGACCTTCGCCCCCGACAGCATGCGCGCGATCTCCTCTTCGCGGGCGCCCGGCGCCAGCACATCGACGGCGGTATGCACCTTCTCGCCCGCGCCTTCCTTGCGCACCCGCCATTGCGCGTCGGCGCGGGCCGCGACCTGCGGACTATGCGTCACCACCAGGACCTGGGCGCCCAGGGCCAGGCGTTTCAGTCGCAGGCCCACCGCGTCGGCCACCGCGCCGCCGACCCCGTGGTCGACTTCATCGAAGATCATCAGCGGCTGCGGTCCGAGGCCGCGGCCGGCCAGGGAGGCTTTCAGCGCCAGGGCAAAACGGGCCAGCTCGCCGCCCGATGCGATGGCCGCCAGATCCGCGAATGGCGCGCCCGGCAAGGTGGAGATCTGGAACTCGACGCGATCGACTCCCGAGGGTCCCACGCGCTCCTGCGGCAGGGCTTCGACGGCCACGCGGAAACGCGCCTTATCGAGCTTCAGGGGCGCCAGCTCGCCTTCCACCGCCTTGGCCAGTTGGTCCCCCGCCGAACGGCGAGCGGCCGAGAGCATCCTGGCGGCGGCCTGATAGGCCTGGTGGGCTGCCTCGGCGTCGGCTTGCGCCGCGGCCAGGATTTCGTCGGCGCTCTCGATGGCGCCAAGCCGCCCGGCGATGGCGGCGCGGGCGTCGGGCAGGTCGTCGGCGTCAACTTCCAGCTTGCGGGCCATGGCGCGCAGAGCGAAGAGGCGCTCCTCGGCCTGCTCTAGGCGATCCGGCTCGAAGGCGAAGGCGCGGGCGGCGGCGTCAATGGCGGCGGCCGCCTCACCCGTCTCGACCAGGGCGCGATCGCTGGCTTCGGCCGCGGCGGTGATCAGGCCAGCCAGAGGGCCGTCCACGCTCGCTCCGGCCGCCACGGCGCGTTCGCGGGCGCGTTCCAGGGCTCGAACGGTATGGGCGAGGCGGCCGGTCAGGGCGTCGCCATCCAGATGGTCGCGGGCCGCGGCGATGTCGGCCAGGGTCTTTTCCGCGCCGCCCAGCACCGCGCGTTCCTCGGCAAGGCGGCTCGCCTCGCCGTCGGTGGGCGAAAGCCGGTCCAATTCCGCCAGACGCAGGCAAAGCTCCTGCGCCTGGGCCGCGGCGTCGGCATGGTCGGCGGCCAGAGCCAGCGCCTTTTCCCGCGCCGCGCGCCAGGCGCTCCACGCTTCCATGCATGTCTGGACCCGGCCCTCGCAGCCGCCGAACAGGTCGAGCAGGGGGCGGTGCGTGTGGGCGTCCAGCAGACCCACGGTCTCGTGCTGGCCGTGAACTTCGATCAGCAGGGCGCCAAGATCGCGAAGCACACCCACGCTGGCGGCCTGATCGTTGACGAAGGCGCGGGATCGGCCGTCGGCGCCCAGGCTGCGCCGAAGCACCAGGTCTTCGTCGCGGGCGTAGGCCAGACCCTTGTCGTCGAGATAGGCCCACACCGCGTCATCCGGGGCCGGGGCGAAAATCGCCGTCGCCACCGCCTGCGACGCGCCGCGCCGCACCAGGGCCGCCTCTCCGCGGCCGCCAATGGCTAGGCCCAGAGCGTCCAGAATGATCGACTTGCCCGCCCCGGTCTCGCCGGTCAGCGCGGTGAGGCCCGGTCCAATCGACAGATCCAGGCTCTCGATGAGCACGACGTCACGGATGGCCAGACCGATCAGCATGGCCTCAAGGATGGCGGAGAATCCTTGCCGATCAAAGTCCCAGAACGCCGTGGATCAAATCGCCCTTCTTGGGCGCCTTGGCCTTGGCGACGGGCTTGGCCTCGGCGACGGGCGGCGCGAGGACGCCATTGTTCGAGACCTCGACCGGCGGCGGCGCCACCTCCCTCTTCTCGCGGCCCAGGAACGGCGAGCGCGATGCTTTCGAGTCCGACGCGCCGGGCGGGACGACCGGGCGAAAGCCCTTGGAAGTGAGAAGGCGGTAGGCGTCGCGATACCAGATGTCTCCTGGATAGTTGTAGCCCAGCACGGCCCCGTCCTTGATCGCTTCGCTGGTCAGGCCGACGGTCAGATTGGCCTCCACGAGACGAAAGAGCGCCTCGGGCGTGTGCGAAGTGGTCTGAAAGCGGTCAATGACATTGCGGAAGCGGCCGATGGCGGCGATGGGGTCGCCGTTGCGCAGATAGAAGCGGCCGATGGTCATCTCCTTGCCCGCCAGCTGGTCGGCGACCATGTCCAGCTTCACCCGCGCGTCGGAGGCGTATTCGGTGCGGGGATAGCGCTTGATCACCTCGCGCATGGCGGCCTGCGCTTGCTCGGTCGACGCCTGATCGCGGCCAACATCGACGATCTGCTCGAAATAGCAGATCGATTTCAGATAATATGCGTAGGGGGTGGCGGCGTTGCCCGGGTACAGGGCGATGAAGCGGTCGGCGTCGGCGATCGCCTCGGCGTAGTTGTTGGCCTCGTAGTGAGCATAGGCGGTCATCAGGATCGCGCGCCGGGACCACTCCGAATAGGGATGCTGGCGTTCCACCTCCTTGAAGTAGTTCACCGCGTCGTTCCACCGGTGCTGATCGAGTTCCGTGGCGCCGACCGAAAACAGCAACTCCACCGGGCGCTCGGCATAGGCGAGCGTGGGCTTCTTCTTCTTGATCACCGAACAGCCGCCAACGGCCAAGGCCGCGGCGAGAGCCAGCGCCATGGCGCTCCGGCCCCAGGATTTGGACAACACCAATACGATTCCTCAAAGCCTAAAGCGCGCGCCCCCGCGCCAGCTTCGTGGGCTTCTACACCACCCGTCGGCGCCCGCCAATGACCGCTCCGCTCCAGGAGCTGAAGGCGCCGATCAAATGGCCTCGGCGAGGAATTGCGGGGCCGAGGCGTATCGCCAGGCGGCGGGCGCCGCCATGACCGCGCGCACCAGGGCGTTGTTCAAGCCGTGCCCGGCATAGATCCCCTCGTAGCGGCCGATGATGGGCGCGCCCAGGAGATACAGATCGCCCATGGCGTCCAGCGCCTTGTGCCGAACGAACTCGTCGGGGCGACGCAGGCCGCGCGGGTTGAGCACCGCCCCGTCCTCGATCACCACCACATTGTCCAGCGAACCGCCGCGGGCCAGGCCGGCGGCGCGCAGGGCCTCGACTTCGTGCAGGAAACCGAAGGTCCGGCAATCGGCCAGGTCGCGACGAAATACCTCTTCGTCCATCGCCAGTTCCACGCGCTGGCGGCCGATGGCCGGATCGTCGAAGGCAATTTCGAACGCCACCTCGAAGCTATCGGCGGGCGTCAGGCTGGCGCGCTTGTCGCCGTCGGCGACCTCGATGCGGTCGAGGACTTCGATATAGCGGCGGCGCGCTTGCTGACGGCGTCGGCCGACGCGGTCGATCAGGCGCACGAACGGCTCGCACGAACCGTCCATGATCGGCGCTTCGGGACCATCGAGCGCCACCAGGACATTGTCCACGCCAAGAGCGCAGAACACCGCCATCATATGCTCGATGGTGGAGACCGTGACGCCATCGGCGTTGCCGATCACCGTGCCAAGACGCGTCTCGCAGACACGGTCGCCGCGCGCGGGCGCCAGCGCGTCGCGTCCGGTCACGTCGGTGCGCAGGAAGGCGATGCCGGCCTGCGGCGCCGCGGGAGAAATCGAGACGTTGACCGTCGCTCCGGTATGGATGCCGATACCGGTGAACTGCACCGGGCCGGCCAGGGTATGCTGAAAGTTGGGCGACACTTGAGGACCCCGCAATGATTCGGTCACGCTCGCGACCGCCGTTGCCCCACAAGTTCAAGCTCTAAGCGTGCCGCTCACCGGTCACAACACAACTCGTGTTTCCCGATGTATCGGCCTCAACCCCTCGAATTTATTCTCGAAAGTCCGCCGTTCGCGGTCAGACGGAAATCCTCCAGGCGGCGTTCTGGCGGCTGCGCGAATCAGTTCGCCAGGCGGCGCAGAAACGACGGAATCTCCAGATCCTCGCGCTCGTCCTCCTCGGCTTCTTCCATGGCCTCCATCACCGGTTGGGCGCCGCCGTTTGAACGCGCTGGCGCTGGCCGGCCCTGCGGCTCCTGACGAGGACGGCCGAACAGGCTGAGCCACCCGGCCTTCTGCCGCCGATCGTCACCGTAATGAGCCGGCGCGAAGAGGGGTTCGTCATCGTCGGCCGCGGACGCCTCGTCGCTTGCCGATTCCGCGTCGAGGTTCGGCGCCGATCTGGCCATGGAGGTCTCGAAGACGAAGTCAGGCTGATTGGCCGCCTCGGCCGGATGCGGCGTACAGGCTGCCAACGCCTCTTCGTCTTCTTCGTCCTCCTCCGGCTCGTGCATCGTGGCGGCGGCCAGCGCCGGCTCAATTTCGGGCATGGCGACCTGCGGCTCGTGCGCCTCGAAGGTCTCCGGTTCGGCGGTCTGGCTTGCCGTCTCCCGGCGGCGCTGCTGATAGGGCTCGATGGCCGCGATGGAGGCGCCGTCCATGCCGGTGGCCACCACCGAGACGCGCACCATGCCCTCCAAGGTCGGATCGAACGCCGCGCCGAAGATGATGTTGGCTTCCGGATCGACCTGGCCGGAGATGGCGTTGGCCGCCTCG
>PMOM01000102.1 GCA_003161535.1 Caulobacteraceae bacterium
TTCTTGGCCAACTCGCGCAGCGGATTTTGCGTCTGCTTGCGGATGGCCAGGAGCTTGCGCTCGAAGGCGTCCTGATCAGGCGTGCCGGCGCCGCGCGCGACGATGGCCTGGCGGATCACCGGCATCCGCTCCAGCACCGCGGCCCCCAGGCCGGTGGTGTCGATGGGCACGGCGCGCCAGCCGATCAGCCGCTGGCCTTCGACCCGGATGAAGTGTTCGAACTGGCCAATCGCGGCGTCGCGGGTGGTCTCGTTCGTCGGCAGGAAGCACATCGCCACCGCGTAGTGGCCGGGCGGCGGCAGATCGACGCCTTCGCGGCCCGCCCAGTCGCGCAGCAACGCATCGGGAATCTGGATCAGGCAGCCCGCCCCATCGCCGACCAGTGGGTCGGCCCCCACCGCGCCGCGATGGTCGAGATTGACCAGAATCTCCAGGCCGCAGGCGATGACCTCCTGCGACTTCCTGCCCTTGATATTGGCCACAAAGCCGACGCCGCACGAGTCGTGCTCGTTGCGTGGGTCATAAAGTCCCTGCGCTTGCGGCGAATCGAACAAAAATCTTCCCTTTTTCGCGATCAAGTCCTCGATTGACGCAACAGACGTTCAAAGACCGCATCTACCGCGCCAGAGGCCAGACTGTCGACCGGCATTGCCCTACGCGAGGCCGGACGCGGCATATCGGCCCATCGGCGCCCGCAAAGCGGCCAATGACCGCTCCTTGACGGTCACGCAAGGCCAAAGCGCCTTGACGGCGCCGCCCCGCAACACCGATGGTCGCCGGTGAGGGCGGCTCGGTTAAGGAGAACATCCAACATGCGCGCGCGCGCGATCATTTTCACCTTTCTGGGCGCCAGTCTTTTGACCGCCTGCGGGCCCGCCGACACGCCGGCCAAGGCGCCGGTGGACACCGCCAAGATCATCGACGCCATCAAGACCGACGAGGTGCATTGGAACGCCGACTACAAGTCGGGCGATGCGGCCAAGATCGTCGCCCACTACGCCCCCAATGCGATCTTGATGATCTCCGGAGCGCCGCCGGCTGTGGGGACCGCGGCCATCGAGGCCTTCGATAAGCAGGCCACGGGCGATCCGGGTTTCACCCTGACCTTCGCCAGCGACAAGGTCGATGTCGCCGCCTCCGGCGACCTGGCGGCCTCGCGCGGAACCTATAAGCAGACCAGCACCGATCCCAAGACCAAGGCCGTCGTCACGGAAACCGGAACCTTTGTCACCGTCTACAAGCCTCGCCCGGATGGGGCCTGGAAGGCGATCTGGGACATCGCCACGCCCGGCCCGGCGACCAGCGTCGGCGCGGCCATGGCCGGCGCCACAACCGACAGGGCGGCGCAATAGCGTCGCCCGGAAACAAGGATACCCCTGATGGAACTGGCCCCGAAGAAAACCGGTCTTTCGACGCCGCGGCTTGAGCGCATCACCGAGCACCTGGAGCGCAGCTACATCGCGCCGGGCAAGATCGCCGGCTGCCAGGTCGCCGTCGCNNCGCCACGGGCACCTGGCCTATTTCCGCTCCCTGGGCCAGATGGACCGCGAGCGCGGCGCGGCGATGCGCGACGACGCCATCTTCCGCATCTATTCGATGACCAAGCCGATCACCTCGGCGGCCCTGATGACGCTCTATGAGCGCGGCTACTTCCAGCTCAACGACCCGGTCAGCCGCTTCTTCCCCGCCTGGAAAGACCACCGCGTCTGGGTGTCGGGCGAAGGCGAGGGCATGAAGACCGAAGCGCCGCGCCGCCCGCTTTCCATGCGGGACATGCTTTGCCACACTGGGGGGCTGACCTATGGCGCGGCCCTGGCGGCCCTGGGCGCGCCCGACTCGGGTCTCGCCGTGGACAAGGTCTATGCCGCCGAGGGCGTGCGGCGCGGCCGCGGCGAAACCTTGATGGAGTTCATGGACAAGCTCGCGCGCGTCCCCCTGCTCTATCAACCCGGCGAGCGGTGGATGTATTCGCTTTCCACCGACGTCTGCGGCGCCCTGGTGGAAAAAATCAGCGGTCAGCGGTTCGACAAGTATCTGAAGGAAACCATTTTCGATCCCCTGGGCATGAAGGACACCGCCTTTTTCGTGGCCCCGGACAGGATCGACCGTTTCTGCGCCAACTACCGCCGCGCGGCCGACAAATCTCTTCAACTCCTCGATGCGCCACAGACCAGTGAATACCTCAAGGAGCCGACCTTCTTCTCCGGCGGCGGGGGCCTGACCTCCACCACCGAGGACTATCTGCGCTTCTGCGAAATGCTGCGCCGGGGCGGCGAACTGGACGGAGAACGCATCCTCGGGCCGCGCACCATCGCCCTGATGCATCGCAACCACCTTAAAGATGGCCAGGACCTAACCCAGATGGCCATCGGCGGCTTTTCGGAGACCGCCAACGAAGGCGTCGGTTTTGGCCTGGGTTTCGCCACCACCCTGGACGCGGTGAAGAACGGTGGCATGGGCGCTGGCGACTACTACTGGGGCGGCGCCGCCTCGACCATCTTCTGGGTCGATCCGATCGAAGACCTGACGGTGGTGTTCATGACCCAGCTCATGCCCTCGGGCGCCTTCAACTTCCGGGGGCAACTGAAGAGCATCGTCTATTCAAGCATTGTGGATTGAAGGGGGCAGGAGCCTCGCGGCACACCTACTAACTCACCCGTCTCGCCTCGATAATGGCCACCACCGGCTCCAGCATCTGCCCTTTCATCGCGCCTTCGCCTTGGGTCGCCGAGACTGGTGAGGCGAGGATCTTGCGCGCGACATCCATTCCCTCCGTTACCCGCCCGAAAGCGGCGAAGCCCAGGTTGTCGCCCGGGGCGCTGGGGTCGGCGTCGAGATAGGGCTGGTCACCGACGCAGATGAAGAATTCCGAGGCGGCGCTTCCCGGGGCATAGCGAGCCATGGAGATGGTCCCATCCTTGTGGCTGAGGCCGGTCTGCGTTGTGCTTTCGTGGGCGATGGGCGCAAAGACCTTGGCTGGATCATTGCCCAGGCCGCCTTGGACAAGCCCGGTGTCCGGCGCGCCGGCGTTCTTCATGGCGCGGTAGAAGCTCGCCCCGTCAAAGCGTTTGTCACCGACATAGCGCAGGAAGTTGGCGGTGGTGATCGGCGCCCCGTCCGCGGCCAGCTCAAGCACGATCACGCCCGCGGCGGTCTCAAGGCGAACCCGAGAGGGCGCGCTCACGCTCTGGGCCGTGGCACGCACGGCCGCCATGGCGCCAACCAATCCAAGGAACGCGCGCTTTGTGACCGCGAACATTTCAGGGGCCGCCTTCATGTCTTGAGCTTGTAGCCGGTCTTGAAAATCCACCACACCGCGCCAAGGCAGAGCGCCATGAAGCCCAGCGTCATGGAAAGGCTCAGTCCCACGCCGACGTCCGAGACGCCGTAGAAACTCCAGCGGAAACCGCTGACCAGATAGACCACCGGGTTGAACAAGGTGACCTTGCGCCACAGCGGGGGCAGCATGGCGATGGAATAGAAGCTGCCGCCCAGGAAGGTCAGCGGCGTGATCACCAGCGTCGGCACGATCTGCAGCCGCTCCCATCCCTCCGCCCACACGCCGATCACAAAGCCGAACAGGCTGAAGGTCACCGCGGTGAGGATCAGGAACCCGGCCATGGTCAAGGGATGGGCGATATGGAACGGCACGAAGAGGCGCGCCGTGGCCAGGATCACCAGGCCCACCAGCACCGCCTTGGTGGACGCCGCCCCGACATAGCCGGTCACCGCCTCGGCCCAGGAGACCGGCGCCGACAGGAGTTCGTAGATGGTGCCGGACCATTTCGGCATGTGGATGCCGAAGGAGGCGTTGCCGATGCTTTCGGTGAGCAGCGACAGCATGGTCAGACCCGGCACGATGAAGGCGGCGTAGGTCACCCCGTCGATGGCGGTCATGCGCGAGCCGATGGCCGAGCCGAAGACCACGAAGTAGAGCGAGGTGGAGATCACCGGCGCCAGCAGGCTCTGGGTCAGGGTGCGGAACCAGCGCGACAGCTCGAACAGATAGATGGCCCGGATGGCGTAGAGGTTCATGACCTGGTGCTCACCAGACTGACGAAAATGTCCTCCAGGGAACTCTGGCTGGTCTGCAGATCGGAGAAATCGACGCCAGCCTCGTTCAGCCGACGCATCAGCCCGGCGATCCCGGTCGCCTCGCTCTTGGCGTCAAACGTATAGATCAGCTGCGAGCCGTTGTCGGTCAGCTCGAGCGGATAGTCGGCAAGCCCCTTGGGTACGGCGGCCAACGGGGCGCGCAGATGCACGGCGAGCTGCCGCTTGCCGAGCTTTTCCATCAGCGCGGCCTTGTCCTCGACCAGGATCAGCTCGCCCTTGTTGATCACCCCTACGCGGTCGGCCATCTCCTCGGCCTCTTCGATGTAGTGGGTGGTCAGAATGATGGTGACGCCGCCGGCGCGGAGCGATCGGACCATCTGCCACATGTCGCGCCGCAGCTCGACATCGACGCCGGCGGTGGGCTCGTCGAGAAACAGGATGCGCGGCTCGTGCGACAGGGCCTTGGCGATCATCACCCGGCGTTTCATGCCGCCCGACAGCGCCATGATCTTTTCGTCCTTCTTGTCCCACAAAGAGAGGTCCTTGAGGACCTTTTCCAGATAGGCACCGTCGCGCGGCTTGCCGAACAGGCCGCGGCTGAACTTCATCGTCGCCCACACGGTTTCGAAGGCGTCGGTGGAAAGCTCCTGGGGAACCAGGCCAATCTGGGACCGCGCGGCGCGCCAGTCGCCAATGATGTCATGGCCGTCGGCGAGCACGACTCCCGACGTCGGCTTGACGATCCCGCAGATGATGTTGATCAGGGTGGTCTTGCCGGCCCCATTGGGACCCAGGAGAGCGAAGATTTCGCCTGGCCGAATGTCCAGATCGATGGATTTGAGCGCCTGGAAGCCAGTGGCGTAGGTCTTCGATAGCCCACGCACTGAAATGATCGCAGGCGGCATCTACAACCTCCACCGAGGCGTCGCGCCCGCCAAACGATCTAGCCCGCCGCTTTGGCGGTCGCGATCAGGGCGTCGTCGATTTCGCGGGCGCGCACCGCCGCCGGACGGCTGCTGATGCGCTGCCAATAGGCATCGAACGCCGGCCGCTTTTCCAGCGTGCCGAACTGCACGCCCCAGCCGATCTGCGATCCGAAATAGACGTCCGCGGCGGTGAAATGGTCGCCGGCCACATAGTCGCTCTGGGTGACGGCGATTTCCAGAGCCTTCATCACCTCGGCGAAACTACCGTAGCCCACCGCGCGTTCGCGCTCCTTGGGAATGACCACTCCCAGCATCTTGTCAGTGACGGCGGCCTCAACCGGACCAGCGGCGAAAAACATCCAGCGATAGTAAACACCGCGAAGCTTGTCTCCGGGCGGCGGCGCCAGCCCAGCCGCGGGGAAGGCATCGGCGAGATAGGCGCAGATCGCCCCGCCCTCGGTGACCACGGTGCCGCCGTGACGGATCGCCGGCACCTTGCCCATCGGGTTGATGGCCAAATATGCGGGCGCCTTCAAGGTGGTCTCATAGTCGAGGACCTCGGTGCGGTAGGTGGCGCCGACCTCCTCCAGCATCCAGCGGACGATGCGGCCTCGCGACATGGGGTTGGTGTAGAAGACGAGTTCGTCGGTCATGGGCGGTTCCTCGAGGCGGGTTGCTTGTGAACCTAGCGAGCGGCGCCGCCGGCGCAAGGTTTGAACTGCCGCCAGGAGTGTGCCCTCGGCGCCCTAGTCAAGCTCGCCGGCGCCGTTCAGAATAGAGCCCTCACCGCCCACGGATCGTCCGATGTCCGACTCACCGGCCGCGCCCGCTCGCGCGCCCGTCGTTCCCGCCGCGCGTCCCATCGACGTGAAGGCCATGCCGCGCGTCCTGAGACGAATCGTGGGCGCGGCCCTGCGCCTGTCGCCCGGGCGCGTGGCCATCGCGGTTGGAGCGTCTCTGGGGGCGGCCGTGGCGAGCCTGACCCTGCCCAAGCTCTTCGGCCACGCCGTGAACGAGGCGCAGCGGCTGCTGGGCATCGCCACCCGCACCAGCGCGGCGGCCCACGCCACGACCATCCACGCGCTGGGAGCTGGAGCCGATTCGGCGCAGGCGGCGGCCTTGGCGGCCGGGGCGCGTCACGCCCTGATGGTCAGCGCGGCTCTGGTCATCGCCGCCAGCGCCGCGCGCGGGCTGATGAGCATGATCGCCAACTACCAGGCCGAGTACGTCAGTCAGAAGGTGGCCTATCAATACCGCCTCGACTTCTTCTCGCAACTCCAGCGATTGAGCTTCGGGTTCCACGACAAGATTCATTCGGGCGACCTGATAACCCGTGGCATGCTCGATCTGGAGGGGGCGCGGGCGTTCATCCAGAACGGCATGATGACCGCCCTGACGCTGATCCTGCTCCTGGGCGTGGCGACCTGGATGATGGTCAGCACCGATCCGGTGATGGCGGCATTGGGGCTCGCCTTCGTGCCGATCGCCGGCTGGGCCTTGGGGCGGATGGGCTTTTTGCTGAGGGTCACCTGGCTGCACGTCCAGCGGCTGATGAGCATCCTCACCCTGACCATGGAAGAGAATTTGCAGGGCGTCCGCGTCGTGCGTTCCTTCGCCGCCAAGGCCTTCGAGATGGCCAAGTTCGACGCCGCCGCCAACGCCGCCTTGGCCTATTCGTATCGCCGCATCGTGCTGCGCTATCGCGCCGTTTCGGTGATGACGGTGAGCTTCTACGGCTCCATGGGCATGCTGCTTTGGTACGGCGGACACAAGGTGGCGGCCGGGGCCATGAGCGCCGGCCGGCTGACCGAATTTCTCACCTATATGACGCTTCTGCAGTCGCCGATCCGCCAGATCGCCATGATCTTCGCCTCGGCGGCGCGGGCGACCACCTCCGGCGGCCGGCTGTTCGAGATTCTGGACGTCAAGCCGGCCATCGCCGACGCCCCCGGCGCGCCGGACCTCCAGGTCGGCTCGGGGACCTTGCGATTCGAACATGTGGATTTCGCCTACGAGGCCGGCGGAAAACCGGTCTTGCGCGACATCAACTTCACGGTCGCGCCGGGCAGGACCCTGGGCATCGTTGGACCGCCGGGAGCGGGCAAGTCGAGCATCGCCAATCTGATCGCCCGCTTCTACGACGTCAGCGCCGGCAGGATCACCATCGATGGCCAGGACGTGCGGGACGTGACCCTGGCGTCCCTGCGCCGACATGTGGGCCTGGTGCAGCAGGAGGCTTTCCTGTTCGACTCCACCGTGACCAACAATATCGCCTACGCCGATCCCTGGGCCGAAGAGGACCGCATCACCGGCGCGGCGCGCACCGCGCAGATCCACGATTATGTCGCCGCCCTGCCGGCGTCCTACGAGACCCGCGTCGGCGAGCGGGGGGTGGCGCTGTCGGGTGGTCAGCGCCAGCGCATGTCCATAGCCCGGGGCGTGGTTCCAGGTCCCGGAGTGATGATCTTCGATGACAGCACCGCCGCCATCGATGCGGTGACCGAGAAAAAGTTGCGCGACGCTCTGACCGACGCCACCGCCGCCAAGGCGACGATCATCATCGCCCATCGGCTCTCCTCCTTGATGCACGCCGACGAGATCAT
>PMOM01000099.1 GCA_003161535.1 Caulobacteraceae bacterium
GGCATCCCCGACTTCAAGATGGAAAAGCATCTGATCGACCGGCGCGTGGCGCAGATGGAGGCGGAGGGGGTGGTCTTCCAAGTCAGCGCCCACGTCGGCGCGGCGATCGGCGTCGATGAGTTGCAGGCGAACTACGACGCGGTGGTGCTGGCCGGCGGCGCCGAGTGGCCGCGCGATCTGGAACTGCCGCCCCACGAGCTGTCGGGCATCCACTTCGCCATGGAGTTCCTCACCCAGCAGAACAAGCGCGGGGCCGGCGATGCGGAAAGCGTGGCCGCGCCAGGCGGCTCGATCAGCGCAACGGGCAAGCATGTGGTGGTAATCGGCGGCGGCGACACCGGCAGCGACTGCATCGGCACCGCGGGGCGCCAGGGCGCGGCCTCGATCACCCAGCTTGAGATCATGCCGCAGCCGCCGCAGCGGGAAAACAAGGCCCTCACCTGGCCCAACTGGCCCCTGAAACTGCGCACCTCCTCCTCGCAGGAGGAAGGCTGCGAGCGCGACTTCGCCGTCGCCACCCGCCGAGCCTTGGGCTCGAACGGCAAGATCGAAGCCCTGGAGTGCGCGCGTCTGGAATGGACGCCCGGTCCCGACGGCCGAATGCGGATGACCGAGATTGCCGGAAGCGAATTTTCCCTCAAGGCCGACCTTGTTCTCCTGGCCATGGGCTTTTTGGGGCCCCATCACGACGGCCTTCTCGAACAGGCCGCCGTCGCCATTGACCCGCGCGGCAATGTCGCCGCCGATGTCACCGACTACCGGACCTCGGCCGAAAACATTTTCGCTTGCGGCGACATGCGCCGCGGCCAGTCCCTGGTCGTCTGGGCCATCCGCGAAGGCCGCCAATGCGCGCGGTCGGTGGATGAGACCTTGATGGGGACGAGCGAACTGCCGAGGTGACTGGCGCGACGCCGAATCACACTGGGTTTCATCCCGCCGCAAAATCCCGCAGGATCTCGTGCGCGGCGTTGTGTCCCGGCGCGCCGGTGACGCCACCACCGGGGTGGGTTCCGGAGCCGCACATGTAGAGGCCGCGGATCGGCGAGCGGTAGTCGGCGTAACCCAGGGCCGGGCGGGCGCTGTAGAGTTGGTCCAGGGTCAGGGCGCCGTGGAAGATATCGCCGCCGGTGAGGCTGAACTTTCGCTCCAGATCGAGGGGCGAGAGGATCATCCGCCCAAGGATCGACGCCTTGAAGTTGGGGGCGTGGCGGGTGACCGTCTCGATGATTAGGTCGGCGGCTGTCTCGCGATGATCATCCCAGCTTGATCCATCGGACAGCGTCGGCGCGAATTGCTGGCAAAACAGGCTGGCGACGTACCGGCCGGTGGGCGCCAGGCTGTCGTCGAGCACGCTGGGGATATGCATTTCGATGGCCGGCGCCCGCGCCCAGCCCAGCGTCCTGGCGTCCATATAGGCGCGGTCGAGGTAGCCCAGCGACGGGGCGATGACGATGCTGGCGCCATGATGCTCGGCCCGACCGGCGCTTGGCAGGCAGGTGAAGTTCGGCAATTCGGCGAGCGCCACGTTCATGCGGAAGGTGCCCGACGCGCAGCGCCAAGCCTCCATGCGCTCCTTGAAGGGCGGGGGCAGATGCTCGGGCGCCACCAGGGCGGCGAACAGCAGCTTGGGGTTGAGGTTGGAGACCACGCACCGCGAGGCGATGTCTTCGCCGCTTTCCAGCACCGCGCCCACCACCTTGCCGCCGGCGATGGCGATCTCGCGGACGGGGGCGTCGGTGGAGATTTCCACTCCTGCCTCCAGGCAGGCCGCCGCCATGGCCTGGGTGATCGAGCCCATGCCGCCCATGGCGTGCCCCCAGGCGCCCCGCACCCCGTTTACCTCGCCGAACACATGGTGCAGCAGGACGTAGGCCGAGCCTGGCGTGTAGGGGCTGGCGTAGTTGCCGATGATGGCGTCGAAGCCGAGCAGGCCCTTGAGGATGTCGGTCTCGAACCAGGAATCCAGCAGATCGCCGGCGCTCTTGCCGAACAGGTCCAAGAGGTCACCCTGGCCCCGAAGGCCCAGCTTGCGCACCTGATTGGCCACGCCAAGGGCGGTGAGGAGGTCGCGCGGCTTGGCCGAGGCGTTGAACGGCGTCTTCAAGAGAAGGCTTCGCAGGAGGTCAACGATGCCGTCCAGGCGAGTGTGGAAGGCTTCCAGGCGTTCGGCGTCGCGGCTCGACCAGCGCGCCACCTCGCGGCGGGACCTCGCCGGATCCTTGTCGAGGATCAGATAGCGTTTGTCGTCGGCGGGCGCGAAATAGGCGAGCGGGCGGATGACGATGGAAAGACCGTGGCGCGCCAACTCCATGTCGGCGATGACCTTGGGATTGAGCAGGCTCACCGAATAGCTGGCCGTCGAATTGCGAAAGCCGGGATGGAATTCCTCGGTGACCGCGGCGCCGCCGACGATGCCGCGCCGCTCCAGCACGCGTACCTTGTGGCCGGCTCGGGCCAGATAGAAGGCGCAGGTCAGGCCATTGTGGCCGCCGCCGACGATGAGGGCGTCATAGGTCAAAGGATGGTGAAGGTCTTGTCACGCAGCAGGCCCAGGACGATCTGCCCGACGAGGACCGCCATCAGCTCCGCGCGATCCTCGGGCAATGGCCCCGGCAGCACCGGGGCCAGATAGTCGGCGATGCCATCAATGGGCCCGGCGAAGAACAGGCGGCGGATCATGTTCATCAAGGCCGATGACAGGAAGCTTTGGTCGCGACCCTCGATGGTGCTCGCTACCAGTCCCTCGATCGTCGGCGTGGCCAGAAACGGCATGGCCACGGCCGCGTCGATCGTCCCAGCCTCGATAAGATCGCGATAGAGGATGTCGAGCGGTCCCGGCGGCCCACGGTCCAAGGTGTCGCGCAACCAAGGGGCCAGCCTTTGCTTCCCGCGCGGCGTCACCAGATAGGCGGTGGCGCCCCACCGGTACAGCCAACGCGCCGGATGCAGTACGATCTCAGTCGCGCGCGTCCTCTGCGACGGCGGACCGTCCAAATTGTGCGGGTTTGGGAACGACGGCAACACCGAGCGATAGAGCTCAACCAGGGTGTTGATGTCCGCGCCCGCGTTGCAATCGAGGAATACTAGATCGTAGTCGGCCAGCCGGGCCAGGCCGGCCTCGGACAGGAAGTCGCCGAGGTCCTCGCTGATCTGGACATCGTCCTCGAGGATCAGGGTGTAGGTCCGCGGCGGCGTGTCGACGATCAGCGCCTGGTGGGACAGAAAGAGGCCGTACGCCGCCATGGGTATGGCGCACTGCGGCGGCCGCAGGAGGGTACGCGCATCGATGGCCGAGAAACGCTCCACGAACCCTAGTCCGCGCGCCTGCAGCTCGGCGCGCATCTGAGCAGCGCGCCCGGTGCTGCGGTCCAGGTTGATGAAATAGCCGTTCAGAGACGTCATCTACCGGGCGACCCGCCGCCTGGCCCCAACAGGGTCACGAGATGGACGAGCATGGCCACCATGCCGGTGAAGGTCAGCAACATCAAAAATCGCCAGGGAACCAGCCGGGGCGCGGCGACCGGCCGGGCGCCTCGGGCGCCGCGCCAACCGCAGAACACCGTCAGCGCCAGGAAGACCGCCGCCAGGCTCGCCGTGACGGGAATGTTCATGTCGGACTCACCTCGTGGTGCGGTGTTTCTAGCGTCTGGGTCCCGCCGTTGACAGCGCCGCGGATACGAAGGGGCCGCCACCGGTGATCAACTCGAAAGCCCCCCCCGGGGGCATGTCGGCGCCGAGGTCATCGATGTTCCCAGGCTTGCGGCTCCAATGTCTTTCATCGCGGGTGTGGGAATCGATGTCGTAGATGTGGCTGAAAGCAGATAGTCGACCTGATCGCGGCGGCTGAAAATGCCAAACCCCCGCTCCTCGAGGGCCGCCCTTTCCGGGTCCGCCTGAACGAGGGCGAGGCAGGTGGGGACGAGACGGTCATAGGTCGCCGCGATTATGGCGCTCTTGATGTCGTCTTCGATCTCGGTCTCGTGGTCGCATTCGCTCACCACAAGTTTTCGATTGGCCAGGAGATAGGACGTCCGTGTCAGTTCGTGAATCTTGTCATCGTAGAAGTGGATGTTGAGAACGATCTTGGCGCGCGCGATGAAGGCGTCCCGCGCCTCGCCATAGACGCCGGTCAGCGTCTCCACATTCAGGCCGGACCGCGTGAGACTCTCGAGGATCGCTCGGCGGCGATCATTCACCGTGCCGTAGAAAAGGACATCGACATTCTTGACGGGCGAAGGGGGGATGCGGGTCATTTGGGGCATGTAGCCCAGGCGCAGTTGGTGCACGTTCTGGTGGCCGGCGATCGCCTGGCACAGGGCGACGTTGCGCTGGCTGTAGTCCCAGATGGGGAACGACCGCAGAAGGTGCGCGTAGGCCGAACGCTCCTGGAACGCGCCGTGCTTCAATTGCTCAAGATTGAAGATGACGCTGTTGTGGGGAAGGTTTGGCAACCGCGGGACGAAAGGGAGCAGATGGGCCCCAAAGACAATGTTCACGCCCTCGCCGGCAAGCGGCTCGTTCTCGGCAATGTCGGCGACGGCGCCAAGCGCCGTGAAGGCGTGGAACAGGCTGTCGATCAGTTCGGCGAAGGCGCCGGTGTGGGGGTAGTCCGCGGGCTGGATCACAAGGAGGCGAACGCGCCGCCAAACGCCCTCCAACAAAAGGCGGCCTTGAGTCGTCGGGCCTGGCTCGCCAGGCGTCATGACTTGATCCAATAGACGCCCAGTCCGTCGATCGCCCGGATCGTCGAGGCGATGGCGTTTGCCCCACGAAAGTCGTCCACCGCCTGGCGGCAGCCGGCCACCGCGCCATAGTCGTCGACGATGACGATGCCGCCCGGCGAGACCTTGTGAAACAGAGCCTTCAGGGCGTCCATGGTCGATTCGTACATGTCGCCGTCGAGTCGCAGGATCGCCAGGCGCTCGACCGGGCAGGCGGGCAGGGTGTCCTTGAACCAGCCCTTGAGGAAACGCACCTGATCGTCCAGCAATCCGTAGACGGCGAAGTTCTCCCGCACCTCTTCGAGAGTCACCGCCAATTGCGAAAATGTGTGATGAGGATCGCCCGCGTCGGCCCCATAGCGTTCGGGATCGGGCGCGGGCAGGCCTTCGAAGGAGTCGGCCGCCCAGACGATGCGATCGGTGACGCCGTGGGCCTTCAGCAGCGCCCGCATGAAGATGCATGCGCCGCCACGCCAGACGCCGGTCTCGATGAAATCGCCCGGGACATTATTTTCGAGCACGTGTTCGACGGCGGCGCGGACGTTCTGCATGCGCGCCTTGCCAATCATGGAATGGGCCTTGAGGGGCCAGTCGAGGCCACGCAGGCGCTTTTCCATGTCAAAGGCCGCCTCCGACCACGGGTCCTGCGCCGGATCGCGGTAGATCAGCCCAAGAATGCACGACTCCATGAGGTCGATGTAGCGTTCGCCTATCTCGCTCAGGGGCATCGCCGCCACCGTCTCGGAGCGGGCCGGCGGTCGGGCATGGCCTGGTTCATGGCGCGGCGCCTTGCTCCGTTGGCAGGCGCGCCTCCAACTCGCGCACATAGCGCTCGACATAGGCCTGCGCGCCGGGCTCCATCAGGGAAAATGGTCCCGGCCGATACGCCCGCGAACGAACGCCCGCCTGGTTTGTCTCGATGATCGTCTTGTCGGCCACGCTGGTGATGTCCCAAAGCCACGTGAGCCTATCGAGGCCGTAGTCGCGGCCCTCCACGGCGTCGCCTTTCACCAGCCAGATGACCTCCATCGCGGTCTCGCAAACGGCGCGCGGAATGAAGCGGTAGATCACGCCATGGTCGGGGTAGGCCAGGAAGGCGCTCAGGAACCCCAGCTCGGCGAACACGCAAGCGCCGTCTCCGCCCATGAGGGGTGCCAGATACGTCCCATCGGCGCTGCCGCTCACGCAGCCCTCCAAAAGTTCCGACCGCATTACCCGGGCGACTTCGCGCCCGTCCGGCTCGCTCGCCCAGGCCTCGAAGTCGGCGACGCCGGCCGTGGGCGCAAGGCCGGTGCGCAGGCGGCGAGCATGGGGCCGCGCCAGGGTGTGAACAGCCGAAAACTCCGGATGGGCCGGGGCGCAGTGGTAGCACTCATGGTAGTTTTCCATGACCAGCTTCCAGTTGGCGGCGACATCGTAGCGCCGGCGTGCGGCGACCTTGGCGGTCTCCCAGCCGTACGCCCGCGTCATCGCGCCAAGCGCGGGTTCGGCGTCGCCCAGGGCCGGCGGATCGTCGCCGAAGCTGATGAAGATCAGACCGCCGATGTCCTTCAGGGCCAGCGGCTGGAGACCATGGTCGTCGGCATTGAACGTGGCGGGCATTTCCCGGGCGCCCCGCAACCGCCCGTCGAGATGGTAGCTCCAGGCGTGGTAGGGACAGGTGAGCATCGCCGCGCTGCCGCGGTCTCCGACGCAGATGCGCGAACCGCGATGTCGGCAGACGTTGTAGAAGGCGCGCAGAACCTCGTCCTCGCCGCGCACGACAATGGCCGATTCCGCCCCAAACTCGGCGGTCAGCCAGTCGCCGGCCGCCGCGACTTCGCTGGCATGGCCGACGCACGTCCAGCGCCCCAGCAGGAGAGCCATGTCCTGGTCGAACACATCTTGGCGCAGATAGAACCCCTGGGCGAGCGCGTGGCCTGGATGATACGCCCTGATGAGTTGCTCGATCGATTGCGGCGGCTCGGATCGTTGCATGCCAGATGCCTAGCTGATCGCCAACGACAGGGGCAAGGTGCGACCGGCCGATCGCCTGGCGAGCGCGGAGCGGCTATGATCGCCGGTGGCGCCGGAAGCTCGGGAGACTATCAGCAATGAAACGCGCGGCGGTGTTGGCGGCGATGGGGTTCCTTTCGGCGCTCGGTGGATGCGCGGGATTCTATGCGGGCGGCGATGCCGGCGCCGCTGCGCGACGCCACGCCCAGTCTGACACCGGCCCCCGCTCTCAGGCCTCGACCGCCGCCTTCGCCTCGAGCATGAAGTCCTCCGGGTTGGGCGCCACCGTGGCGTTCCAGTAGTCGACCAGCGGGAACGGCCAGTTCTGGGTCACCCGGCCGGCGGCGTTCTTGTACCAGCTAGTCACCTGGGGCGCGCCCCAGGCCATCCGGGCGTTGGCGGCGTCGACCTTGACGTTGAAGGCGTCGTGGANNGAGCACTCCGAAAAGAAGATGATGCTGCCGTTGACCACGATGTTGGTGTTGGGGCCGTAGAGCATGAAAAGATTGGGAAAGCCCGGCGCTGTCATGCCCAGGTAGGCGCGGGGATCGCCGTCCCACGCCTCGTGCAGATCGACGCCGCCGCGCCCGACAATACGCATGGGCCACAAGAAGCGGCTGGCGTGGAAGCCGGTCCCATAGATGATCACGTCGGCGGGGTGTTCGGCGCCATCCTTGGTGACGATGCCCTTGGCGGTGATCTTGTCGATCGGCTCGCTGATCAGCTCGACGTTGTCGCGCCGCAGGGCGGCGAGCCACACGCCGTTGTCGACCAGGGCGCGCTTGCCGCCGACGGGGTAGGCCGGAATGACCTTGGCCAGCAGTTCGGGATCGTCGGGCGCCTGGAGGCGGATGGCCTCGATGAGCATCTCGCGCATCATGGCGTTGGCGGCGCTCACCGCCTGCGGACCGCCGCTCCAATCGGCATCGCCCTTGACCCCCTCATAGAAGCCGTCCGTCAGCATCCAGAACAGCCAGAAGCGATACCATTTGCCATAGAAGGGGACGTGCTCGAGGAGCCACTTTTTTCCTTCCGGCACATCGTGGTGATAGGTCGGGCCGGGCAGGGTCCAGGGCGGGGTGCGCTGGAAGACCTCCAGGCGGGCGACGCGCGGGGCGATCTCGGGCACGAACTGATAGGCGCTGGCGCCCGTGCCGATGACGGCCACCCGCTTGCCGGCCAGGTCGATGTCGTGGCGCCAGCGGGCGGAATGAAAGCTAGGTCCTTCAAAGGTTTCCAGGCCATCGATGTCCGGATAGCGCGGGCGGTTGAGCTGGCCGACGGCGGTGATCAGAGCGTCGGCCTCGATGAATTCGCGCTCGCCGTCGCGGGTCTTGACCTCGATGCGCCAGCGCCCGCGCGCCTCGTCGAACACCGCCTCCTCCACCGACGTTTCGAAGCGGATGCGGCCGCGTAAATCGTGTTTATCGGCGACCCGTTGGAAGTATGAAAGCAACACTTTTTGGGTGGAATAGAACTGCGGAAAGTCATGATTGGGTTCGAAAGAGTATGAATACATGTGGTTTGGGTTATCCACGCGGCATCCAGGGTAGACATTTTCCAGCCAGGTGCCCCCGACGTCGGCGTCCTTCTCGACAATCGTGAAATCGATCCCCGCCTGCTTGAGGCGGATGCCGGCCAGAAGCCCGGACATGCCGGCGCCGACGACCACCACCTTCATCCGCGCCGCCGCGCGCTTGAGCTTGGCCGACGACCAGTCGGGGGCCCTGGTGTCGACGCCGGTGAGCTGCAGCTCGTCGGTGAGGAAGGGCGCGTAGTGGGCCGGAACGTCGGCCCCGGCGATCCAGTCCATCATCCTGCGCACGGTGGCGGGCGAGGGGGGCGGCGGAAGCGGCGCGCCGGCCAGATGCCGCTCGATGGCCGCCCTGGCGCGGGCGCGGATGTCGTCCTGGACCTCCGGCGAATAGCCGCCCAGTTTGCCGTCGGCCATCAGCACATAGGCCGGACGCCGCTCGGCGGTCAGCAGGCCGGCGTCGCCGGTCAGATGCACCAGCGACATCAACAGGGCCGGCAGGTGCGCTTCGGCCAGGGCGGCGTCGAGGTCTTGGGGCTCGTGGGGCATGGCGCTTCCTTGAGGATCAGCCCGAGCATAGAGACCTTACCCAGCGTCCGGGAAGAGGCTCAGGCGGAGCGGCCGCGCGCCTCGATGGGCCAGATGGCGACCAGGGTGTCGCCCCGCACCAGGTGATAGGCGTCGTAAAGGTTGACGGTGGGATCGCAGTGCGGGGCGGCGAAGGTCACCACGTCGCCAAGCTTCGGCGGCGCCTCGCCCCTGGGCGGGATGACGCAGCCGTGCTCGTCGCCCATGAAGTGATAGGTCGAGCCCGCGGTTGCTCCGGCGAGGATCGGCGGCGATCCGGCCTCGGTGGCGAAGGCCTTGAAGCCGGCGTCGACGGTGGCCATGAACGGATGGTTGGCGCTGATCACCCGGGCGTCGACCATCAGGGCGGTCTCAAAGCGCGCGGCGCCGTCGCCGGCCAGATCGCAGTCGCCGTACTGGCGATCCATGAAAATATAGGAGCCGACCTGCAGCTCGGTGAAGACGCCAAGGGCCATGTCGATGGCGTGGCTGCCGGTGCCGCCGCCGCTGACGATGGCGGGCGCCAGGCCCTCGGCGGTCAGCCGGTCGATGATCGAGGAAAGATAGGCGGTGCGCTCGGTGATGGCTTCGCGGCGGTCCTCGAAGGCTTCGATGTGCTGCTGGGAGCCGCAATAGAACTGCACGCCGCCGAAGGTGAGGCTGGGCGCGTCGGCGATGCGGCGGGCCAGCGCCACGGCCGCGTCGGCGTCGGCGACGCCGGTGCGATGGATGCCCGGATCGATGTCCACCAGCAGGGTCAGCGGCGCGCCGGACGCGGCGATGGCGTCCACGGGGTCCGGGTGATCGACGGCGGCTATCAGCCCCGGCGAGCGGGCCGCCAGGGCCGCCAGCCGCTCGACCCCGGCGGCGCCCACCACCGGCGAAGTGATCAGGATGTTCTCGACGCCCCCCGCCGCCAGGGCCTCGGCCTCGCCAAGCTTGGCGCAGCACACGCCCACCGCGCCGGCGGCGATCTGGAGCCCGGCGATCTCCACGCTCTTGTGGGTCTTGGCGTGCGGCCGCAGCTTGAGGCCGGCGGCGGAGGCCAGGGCGGCCATGGCGGCGATGTTGCGCTCCAGCGCCTCGACGTCGACGACCAGCGCCGGGGTGTTCAGATCGCGCCGCGAACCCTGCCGGCCGATCAGATGGGCGTGAAGCTTAAGCGCCTGCATGGCTCTCAATCCGGCTGGGTCTGGAACATCAGCTTGACGAAGGCGCCGAGCTTCGGCGGCTGGCCGGTGCGCAGGAGGCTCGCCTGGAAGAGGCGGCCGAGCAGGAATAGCTCGACGGCGACGAAGGCGATCAGCATGGCGGTGGTGCCCAGGACTTCGATGAGGGAGACGCCGCCCCCCAGCCGGGCCAGCATGGCGAAGGGCGTATAGAAGGGTATCCAGCTCATCACCCGCGGCAGGACGCCGTCCGGGGTCTTCACCGCGGAGATCATCATGAAGACGGTGGGAAGCGTGATGACCATCACCACGGGGGTCAGATACGCCTGGGCGTCCTGCATGGAATTGCTGAGCACGCCGATGGCCAGATAGATCATTGAGATGATCAGGTACCCGGCCAGGAAATAGAAGATCAGGGCGGCGATGATCCACGGCTGGTCCAGCGAGGC
>PMOM01000011.1:0-197 GCA_003161535.1 Caulobacteraceae bacterium
CCCGCAAGCGGGGGAGGATCAGCCGAGGATCAGCGCCGGTTCCAGGGCCAGAGCGAGCGACGGGCCTCCTTGGGGGTCCGGCCGCGAGGCGGGGTGAAGAGAGGCGTGGCCGGCTCACCCGGGGCTTCGCTCGGGCTGGCTTCGGCAGGGTCAGGCTCGGCGGCGGGCTGCGGCGAGGCCTCGGCCGAGGCGGTCCA
>PMOM01000011.1:205-3240 GCA_003161535.1 Caulobacteraceae bacterium
CCGCGAGGTCGCTGATTTTCGCTCCAATGTCCACAGACCCCAACCCCTCATCCACGAAAACCGCCCAGGCGCCCGGCAAGGCGCCGATGGTTGTCTTCGACCGGGTTTCGCTGGGGCGATCGGACTGTGGCCGCGCCGGCGCGCCGATCTCGTTCTCCATCGCCCCTGGATCGTTCCATTTTTTGACCGGGCCGCCGGGGTCGGGCAAGACCGCGGTGCTGGAGGTGATCGGCGTGGCCAGGCAGCCCGCGGGCGGAAGAGTCGATGTCCTCGGCCGTGATCTGGCCAGCCTGTCGCGCGCCGAGCGGCCCCTCCTGCGGCGACGGATCGGCATGGTGTTCGACGAGCCGCGGTTGATCGATGATCTGACCGCGTTCGACAATGTCGCCCTGGCGGCGCGGGCGGCGGGGCGCAAGGCGGCGGCGTATCGCGACCATGTGGCCGAGCTCCTGACCTGGATCGGCCTTGGCGCGCGCATGGCCAGCCTGCCTGGCGGGCTTTCGGCCGCCGAACAGCGCCGCCTGGCCATCGCCAGGGCGGTGATCAACAGCCCCAATCTGCTGATCGCCGACGAGCCCACCGGACGGCTCGAAGGGACGGCGCGGTTCGGCGTCCTGCGGCTTTTGGCCGATTTGAACCGGGCCGGAACCACCGTGCTGATCGCCACGCGCGACAGTGTGCTGGCGGAAGGCTCGGGCGCGGCGGTGATCCGCCTTGCCGACGGCGCGGCCGCGTGACCCTCGACCTAGCCCACTGGCGGCCCGCCATTCTCCTGCCAGGCAGAACCGGACGGCCGGCGTGGCTGGCGCCAGGCGTGGCGATGCTGGCGTTGCTGGCCAGCCTGGGATCGATCGGCGCCGTGGCGACGGTGCGAAGCGCGCAGACCTGGGCGCCGCTATTGGCGGGGTCGGTCACCGTGGCCGTGGGCGATCGGGGCCTGGAAAGCGCCGACGCCGCCGCGGCGCGGGCGGCCGAAGTCCTGGCCCATGCCCCAGGCGTGGGCAGCGCCCAGGTCCTTGATCCCTCGGACGGCGACACCGTCATCGGCCGGCTCATAGAGTCCCCGGCCGGGGGCGCGGAGGCGGCGGCGCCGCGACTGCTGGCGGTGACGTTCAGGCCGGACGGGCGGGCCACGGCGAGCGACCTGCGGCAAGCCTTGCGGCGGGAGGGCGTGGCGGCGGAGGTGGATGATCATGGCGCGTGGAGCGGCCCGGTCGAGCGGGGCGGGCTGTTCGCCTTGGCGGCGGCGGGGGGCCTGGTGTTGGCGGCCATCACGGGCATGATCGCGGCGGTCGCTCTGGCGGCCCGGCGGGCGCTGAGCGGCGCGAGCGCGCGGATCGCCTTGATGCATCGCCTGGGGGCGCGCGACGGCTTGATCGCCGGGGCGATCCAGGCCCGCATGGTGCCGGCCGTGGCGTTGTGGGCGCTGGTCGGCGCGGGGATGGCCGCCGCGCTCACACTGGCGGCGGAAAGCCGACTGGGCCCGCCACTGGCCCTGATGGCGCCGCTGGATGGCGCCGATGCCGCCGCCGTCCTGATCTGGCCCGTGATCGCGGCCCTGATCGGCCTGATCGCCGCGCGGCTGGCGGCGGCGGCGGTCGTGCGGCGGCTGCCATGAAGCGCGCAACCCTTTGGGAGCTCGAGGTGAAGGGGCTGGCGGCGGTGCTCGTGGTCCTGATGATCTGGACCGCCGGCCTCCTGGCCTTCGCGGGCCGCGTGGCGCGATTGACACCGGCCGACGAGCCGGCCCCCGCCGATGGCATCGTGGCGCTCACCGGCGGATCGGACCTGCGCCTGGAAGCCGCCACCGACCTGTTGGAAAACGGCAAGGGCCGGCGCCTGCTGGTCTCCGGGGTCAACCGGCGGGCCACACGCGCCGACCTTTGGGGCGTCACCGGCGCGGCCAAGCCGGTGTTCGACTGCTGCGTCGATCTGGGCTTCACCGCCGCCGACACCATCGGCAACGCCCGCGAGACCGCCCAGTGGGCGCGGGCCATGCGCTTCAACAGCCTGATCCTGGTCACCTCCGACTACCATACGCCCCGGGCCATGCTTGAGCTCAAGGCCATGCTGCCGGGGGCGCGGATCACCGCCTATCCGGTGGCCACCCCGGCGCTGGACGCGCGGAATTGGTGGGCCGGCGCCCCGAGCGCGCGGCGCATGGTGGTGGAGTACAGCAAGTTCCTGGTCATCCTGGCGCGGGAGGGGCTGATCGGCCTGGATAGGTCGGGCAGGCCGGCCACGGCCCGGCCAGCGATCGCGCCATGATCGTCGCCCGATCGCTGGCTTTCGTGACGCTGTTCTATCTGTGGTCGGCGATGCTCGGCATCGCCATGCTGCCGCTGCTGCTGGCCCCGCGACGCTGGATGATGGCGATGGTGAGGGTGTGGACGCGCGGGGTGATCGGCATGCTGCGCCCCATCTGCGGCGTCCGCGTGGAGATTCGGGGGCTGGAACATCTGGCTGCCGGCGCGGCCCTGATCGGCGCCAAGCACCAGTGCATGTTCGACACCATGGCGCCGCTGACGGTGTTCGCCGACCCCTGCTACGTGATGAAAAAGGAGCTGATGCGCATCCCCTTCTATGGCTGGTACGCCGCCAAGACGCGGATGATCGTGGTCGACCGGGCGGCCCAGGCCAAGGCCCTGCGCAAGCTGGTCGCCGACGCGCGCGAGCGCACGGCCGATGAGCGCCAGCTGGTGATCTTCCCCGAAGGCACGCGCATGGCGCCGGGGACGAGCGGCCCCTACCAGCCGGGCGTCGCGGGCCTGTACCGGGCGCTGGGGCTCGCCTGCACGCCCATGGCCACCAACTCCGGGCTGCACTGGCCGGCGCACGGCTTCATTCGCCGCCCCGGGGTGATCGTCTATGAGTTTCTAGAGCCCATCCCCGCCGGCCTTCGCCGGGAGGATTTCATGGCGACCTTGGAAGCGCGCCTGGAGACCGCGTCGAAGCGGCTGCTGGGGGAGTAGGGCTTACGAGCGAGCCGCCGGTTTTGGCCCGTCCCCGCCCCAAACACCGTGTTCATGGGTGGC
>PMOM01000238.1:0-282 GCA_003161535.1 Caulobacteraceae bacterium
CCCTCCGGATAGGGGCCCTTGAGAGGCCGCTCGTTGACGAATGACCGTTCGGCGGTCGCGATCGCTTCGGGCCGCCCAGTGGGTGTGGTCTCGGGCGAGGCGGCGGCGGACTTTCTGAACAGTGACATGCGGCGTTCCTTGCGTCTCGGCGGCTCCAAGATAGGAGGCTTCAGAGTCAGTTTCCATGCTCGGCTTGTCGGTGACGGTTCGGTGCGTATAGTCCCCGCCTTCGCCAAGGGGCCGGATCGGATCCTTGGCTGGGGTGAGGTGGCCGAGTGGTTG
>PMOM01000238.1:288-4536 GCA_003161535.1 Caulobacteraceae bacterium
GCACGCTTGGAAAGCGTGTTTACGGGTAACCGTAACGAGGGTTCGAATCCCTCTCTCACCGCCAACGCACTCCGTCAATTGTTCGCAAGAGCTTCGTAGCGAAACAGCCAAGGCCCCAGCGGTCGGCTGGGGCCCTCGCCTCATCGGTCCACCTTTAGTTGAACTCGTCGGCAATCACCTTCGCCGAGGCGGGCTCGTAGAACAGCGACCGCGTTGCTCAGTGGCGGCGATGGCTTTGTTCATGGCCATAAGGCTGGGCGTAGCCATGGGACTGCGAGTACCCCGAGTAACTATAAGGCTGGGCGTAGCCGTAGGATTGCGGATAGCCTGAATAACCATAGGGTTGGGCGTAGCCGTACGACTGGTTGTAGCCGTATGACTGGCCGTAGCCGTCGTTGTGCGAGCTGGCGAGCGCCGAGCCGAGCACCAGGCCGAGGACGCCGGCCGCCAGAGCGGCGCCGCCATCTCCCCGGTCACGATCGTAGCCCCGAGCGTAGTCGCTGTGGCGTTCACCGCTGTTCCATCCGCCGCCGTCGCGTCCATGACCATAGGACTGCGCGGACGCCGCCAGCGGGGCCATCAACATCGCCAGACCGGCGACGCTTACCAAGAACTTCTTCATAGCCGTCTCCTCAAGGGGCCGGCGTCTCGACATCGCCCGTGAGGCGCGCCTTAGGCCGGTCGCGAGCCGCAGCAGACGAAGCCTGCCTCTCGCCAAGAATTCACAATGCGCTCACGCTCGTGAACCCGGCCTGAGACAGCTTGTTATCGGCTATTCATGTGTTGAAGCGGCCATCGACACGAAAAATTTTCTCGGATCAACGACTGGTTCTCATTGGATCGTTGTAGATATTTGTCACAATATTTCACCGGCAAATTGAAGTTGTTCGCTCTATTCATGACTCTAAGGGAGGAAGGTCTCCATTCGCCTCCTGGAAACTTGAGCGCCGCTCGGCCCGCGCGCGCCTGCCCGGGCTGGACTTGTGATGGCCTTGTCCAATCGAGGGGCGCCAGCGATGGACCGACGAGGCCGCAAGGCTTGATCTGAGGATGGATCAGGTCCGCATCGTATATGACCACCAATTCCGCTGGGTCTAGCCGCCTTGGGGCTACGCGCGGGCCAACGGGTTAAATCCCGCCAGGTTAAGTCGCATCGATGCCCCCGCCACGCGAAGCGGTCCTGGCGCCCTGGGTGAGGGCTATCGTCTCGCCTGGACTTGACACCCTGCCGCCCGGCGAAGACTGTCGGGCTGTTTTGCGCAAGAGTCGCAATTTGGAGGGGACAACATGGGAAAAGTATATGCCGGTGCTAGGGCTCTAGCAATTCTTGTCGCGATAGCGGCTGCGTTCGCTACAATTCCTTACGTCGCAGTCGTTCTTCTGGTTCTTGGGGCCATTTCGGCAATCGGAAACACTCCAGAGGACACTATCCGCGTGTTTCTCATCGCGGTCGTTCTGGTGGTAGGCTCAAAGGCCCTGGACGCTATCCCGGGCGTTGGCGTCAGGCTGGACGTCATTTTCAGTGGCATCGGAACGGCGGCGATCGGTGCGTCAATCCTGTCGATTGTCCTGGGTCTGGCCCGTCGAATTAAGTCAGACTGGGTCAAACCGGCCGGTACGCAGTCCGTATCCTGATCAAATTGGCGCCATCGCCTGGCGGGCGTCGTCGGGCGATGGCGTGGTTGATGAGTCGTGGGGCGGCGCCTCGGTAGGTCGATGGCCGGTGGTCCTGTGAAACCATGCGAATGGCGCAATTGGCGTCCCATGGACTTGGGGAACGCGCTGGAACGCCCCGCCTCGCCACCTCCGCCTCCCAGCCGACCTAATCCCTGGACAATGCCGCCCGCCTGACCAACCTTGACCCGCTTGGCAGGGGGCGAGAAACGATCATGCAGCGTCGATTCACCCTCTTCGTGATCGCCGCCATGGCTGGCGGCGTTGTCGTCGGCCTGATTGTCCATCAGGCGGTGACCGATCCGGCCCGGATCAGCCAGATAGCCACCGGACTTTCCGTCCTCACCGACGTCTTCCTGCGCCTGATCAAGATGATCATCGCCCCCCTGGTGTTTTCGACCCTGGTGGTCGGCATCGCCCACATGCGGGATACCTCCGCCATCGGCCGCGTGGGCGCTCGGACGATGGGCTGGTTCATCGGCGCCTCGCTGGTCTCGCTCTTGATCGGCCTGGCCATGGCGCACGTCATTGAGCCTGGCGCCGGGCTGCATCTGACCGTCCCGGCCACCGCCGCGGGCGGCGTCGCGGCCGGCGCCCTCAATCTCAAGGACTTCATCACTCACCTGGTTCCGACTTCCATCGTCGGCGCCATGGCGGGCAATGAGATCCTGCAGATCGTCGTCTTCTCGATCTTCGTGGGGACAGCGATTTCCGCGGTCGAGGGGCGCGCGCCGGCCGTCTTGGCCCTGGCCGAACAGGTGGCGGCGATCATGATCACGGTGACCGGCTATGTGATGGCCTTCGCGCCCCTGGCCATCTTCGCCGCCCTGGCTTCCACCGTGGCGACCCAGGGCGTGGGCGTGCTCATCGGCTACGCCAAGTTCGTCGGCGGCTTCTATGCCTCCCTGGGCCTTCTGTGGCTGGCGATCATCGGCGCCGGATTCCTGATCATCCGCGGTCGGGTGAAGGGCTTGGTGGGAGCGGTCCGCGACCCCGCCCTGCTGGCCTTCTCCACCGCCAGTTCCGAGGCTGCCTATCCTCGCCTGCTCGAGAGTCTTGAGCGGTTCGGCGTCTCGCGGCGCATCGCCAGCTTCGTGCTGCCTCTGGGCTACTCGTTCAATCTGGACGGGGCGATGATGTACTGCGCCTTCGCCATCCTGTTCATCGCGCAGGCCTATGGAGTGCCACTGAGCCTTGGCCAGCAGATCGTCATGCTTCTGCTGCTCATGGTGACCACCAAGGGCATGGCGGGCGTGCCGCGGGCTTCGCTGGTGGTGATCGCCGCCAGCCTCGCCTATTTTCACCTGCCGCAGGCCGGGCTGCTGCTGATCCTGGCCGTCGATCATCTGCTCGACATGGGACGCAGCGCCACCAATGTGCTGGGCAATTCGGTCGCGGCGGCCGTCGTGGCCAGGTGGGAAGGCGAGCTGAGCGAGGCGACACAGCCAAAGGTTGATGGCTTGGAGCAAGGCCGATGAAGTTGATCACTCTGCGCGCCGCACTGCTGACGGCGGCCGCGGTGCTGAGCGGCGCGGGCGCGCGGGCCGAGGCGGCGCGGGCGGTGCTGCTGCGCCCGGCGCGGGTATGGACCGCCGATGAGCCCGTGCATCCAGGTTGGGTGGTGCTGGTCGAGGGCGCCAGGATCGCCGCCGTGGGCCCCGCCGATTTGGTGCGCGCGCCGCCGGACGCCGAGGTGATCGACCTTCCTGGCCAGACCTTGACGCCGGGCCTGATGGATATCCACTCCCACCTCCTCCTGCACCCCTACAACGAGGCCCTGTGGGATGATCAGGTGCTCAAGGAGCCGATCCCCTATCGCACCCTTCGCGCCGGCGAGCAGGCCAGGGCCACGCTGATGGCCGGTTTCACCACCCTGCGCGACCTTGGCACCGAAGGGGCGGAATACGCCGACGTCTCCGTCAAACGGGCCATTGAGGAGGGCATGATCGTAGGGCCCCGCCTGTTCGTCGCCACCCGCGCCATCGTCGCCCAGGGCTCCTATGGCCCGGCCATCCGCAATTTTCGCCCCGACCTTGATTTGCCCCAGGGGGCTCAGGAGGCCAGCGGCGTCGACGGCATCGTCAAGGCCGTGCGCGAGCAAGCCGCCCGCGGCGCCGACTGGATCAAGGTTTACGCCGACTATCGCATCGGACCGGGCGGCGAGGCGGAACCCACCTTTTCCCTGGAAGAACTGAAGGCCGCGGTGGAGACGGCCCATTCGCTGGGCCGGCCGGTTTCGGTCCACGCCACCACCACCGAGGGGATGCGCCGAGCGGTGCTGGCGGGCGTCGACAGCGTCGAACATGGCTACGGTGGAACCGCGGAGCTCTTCAAGATGATGGCGGCGCGCGGAATCGCCTATTTGCCGACGCTGACGGCGCCCGAGGCGACCAGTTCATACTTCCAGCACTATGTTCCCGGCCAGGCGCCCACTCCTTCGATGGCGGCGGCGGAAAAGGCGTTCCGCCTGGCGCTGGCGAGCGGCGTTACCATCGGCCTTGGCAGCGATGTGGGCGTGTTCGCTCACGGGACCAACTGGCGGGAGCTTGAGTGGATGGTCAAGGACGGCATGAC
>PMOM01000238.1:4570-8548 GCA_003161535.1 Caulobacteraceae bacterium
CTCCATCGACGCCGCCGAGCACGTCGACTTTGTCATGAAGGGCGGGCGAATCTACCGGCGGCCCTGACGACACCCGCTCCCCGCCGATCGGGAGTCGGCGAGACGACGCTTTCGTGCATCCCCAGGCGCTCTGGCGCGTTTTAGCCGCACACGTCAGTAGAATCTGGAGATAGAAACATGAATCGCTTGATCGCGATGACGACCCTGGCGGGGCTGTTGAGTCTGCCTCTTCTGGCCGCGCCCGCGAAGGCTTCAGCCTCATGTCAGGATCGCAAGGTCGCCGGCACGGTGATCGGCGGCATCGGCGGAGCGCTCATCGGCAATTCAATCTCCAGGGGCGGCGGCGGCGCCATCATCGGCGGCCTGGGCGGCGCGGTCGTCGGCCACCAGATCGCCGGCAGCGGTTGCGGCCGCTATCGGTCAAGCGCCTCCTACAGAAACAGCGGTCGCTACCGGTCAGACTATGGATCCTACCCCGAACAGCCCAGGCCGGCTCGCTACGTCTACTATGATCAATACGGCGCTCCGATTTCTCAGGGTCCCACGCCGGTGGCGGCGACCTACACCCAGGCGGCCTATCGAAACAGCGAAGGCGCCTGCCGCACGGAGATGCAGTCCTACTACGACACCAGCGGCATTCTCGTGCGCCGGCCGGTGCAGGTCTGCGGTCGCTGACTGAAAATGGGCGGGTGACATCAACCGATAGACAGGAGGGATTGAAGCCATGAACCGTAACATCCTGACGGCCGGCCTCATGCTGGCGGCCGTCGGCCTTTCGGCCTGCGAAAATCATCAAGACTGGATGGTCAACGCCAAGATCTGCGCCGACTTCAAGACCAACGCCGTCCAGACCGGAGCCATGGCGGCGGCCGACGCGGTCGGGCCAATGAACGAGTGCCTGCGTCGCTGGGCCTATAGCCTGGCCGGCGCGCGCGACGGCGCCGATATCGTGGCCGACGCCACCGTGGCGGCTTGCGGCGCGGCCCTCTCCCGCTGGAATCAGACGGCGCTGGCTCAGCAATCCCAGGCCAGCGAGCGCGGTCCGGAAGAGGCGCTCAGCATCACCACCGGCCAACCCACCAACGCCTTTGCCGAGCACAACGCCTTCGCCCAGGGACGGGCGCTGTTTTATGTCATCCAGGCTCGGGCGGGCCGATGCGCGCCTCCGCCGGCGACCAATGGCGCGCCGACGGGCATTTGACGGCCCTCGCCCTGCGTCCTCGGTTTGGGATTCGCGGTGGTAGCTGGGGGCGGGATCGAACCGCCGACCTGTGGGTTATGAATCCACCGCTCTAACCATCTGAGCTACCCAGCCTAAAGGCGCGCGCGCGGGAGCGGCGCTTATAGGAGGAAAGGTCCCCGACCATCAACCCCAAGGCGGCGCACACAGCCATGTGGGCAATTCCATACCCTACGCGCGATCAATAGAGGCATATTCAACCCTAATTCGCGGTTTGTTTAGCGACTGCGGAAAGATTTTCCGGCGTTGTTGTGGCAAACGCTACCCTTACGATTGCGTGGAGACCGCCATGACATCAACTCGTCGGACCGATGCGCGCCGCAAGGCGCGGTCGCGGACCCCCGCAGCCTCGCCGCACGGCGCCAACGCCCTTAGCCTTCGCATTCCCGAGCCTAAGGCGCGACCGGGGGAAATGCTCGATTTTGGCAACCTGCGGCTCTCGGAAGCGGGTTCGGTGACCCGCCCCCCCATCGACGCCGCGGCGCGCGACCTGCGCGATTTGGCCTTCGCCCTCATCCGTGTGCTGGACAAGGACGGCCGGGCCGTCGGACCCTGGGCCCCGACGCTGGCGCCCGACGCCCTTAAGCGGGCGCTAGAGGCGATGATGCTCACGCGCGCCTTCGACGATCGCATGTACCGGGCGCAGCGCCAGGGCAAGACCTCCTTCTATATGAAGTGCGCCGGCGAAGAGGCGGTGGCCGTCGGCCAGGCCATGGCGCTCGAGCGCGACGACATGTGCTTCCCGACCTATCGCCAGCAGGGTCTGTTGATTACCCGCGGTTATCCGTTGGTGGACATGATGAACCAGGTGCTGTCGAACGCCCACGATCCGCTCAAGGGCCGCCAGCTGCCGGTTCTCTATTCCAGCCGCGAGTACGGGGTGTTCTCGATCTCCGGCAATCTGGGCACCCAGTTCAGCCAGGCGGTCGGTTGGGCCATGGCCTCGGCCTACAAGGGCGCCCGGCGCATCGCCGCGGCCTGGATCGGCGACGGCTCGACGGCCGAGGGGGACTTCCACCATGCGCTTACCTTCGCGGCCGTTTACCGCGCCCCGGCGGTGCTCAATGTGGTCAACAATCAGTGGGCGATCTCCTCCTTCCACGGCATCGCGGGCGACGCCGACGCGCCCTTCGCCTCCCGCGCCATCGGTTATGGCCTTCCGGCGCTTCGTGTAGACGGCAATGACCTGCTGGCGGTCTACGCGGCCACCGCCTGGGCGGTGGAGCGGGCGCGGGCGAATCTGGGCGCCACCCTCATCGAGCATGTCACCTATCGGGCGGAAGGCCACTCGACCAGCGACGATCCAAGCCAGTACCGCCCGGCCGAGGAGGCCGCTGCCTGGCCGCTCGGCGATCCGATCCGGCGGCTAAAACAGCATCTGATCTCAGTGGGTCACTGGTCCGAGGAGGAGCACGGCGCGCTGGAGAAGAAACTGATCGAGACGGTCCGCGCGGCGGGCAAGGAGGCCGAGAGCCATGGCGCCTTGAACAGCGGCTCGCGGCCCAGCATCGCCACCATGTTCGAGGACGTCTACAAGCACCCGCCCTGGCATTTGCGCGAGCAGCGCCAGCAACTGGGCGTCTGAGCCATGGCGACCATGAACATGATCCAGGCCCTCAACTCGGCCATGGACGTGATGCTCGGCCGCGACCCGGACGTGCTCATCTTCGGCGAGGATGTGGGTTTCTTCGGCGGCGTGTTCCGGGCCACGGAGGGCCTGCAGAAGAAGTACGGGCTGGAGCGCTGTTTCGATACGCCGATCGCCGAGGGCGGGCTCATCGGCGTGGCCGTTGGCATGGGCGCCTATGGCCTGCGACCGGTGGTCGAGATCCAGTTCGCCGACTACATCTACCCCGCCTACGACCAGATCGTCTCGGAAGTCGCCCGCCTGCGCTATCGCTCGGCGGGCCAGTTCTGCGCCCCGATGACCATTCGCACGCCCTACGGCGGCGGTATTTTTGGCGGCCAGACCCATAGCCAGAGTGTCGAGGCGCTGTTCACCCACGTCGCCGGCCTCAAGGTGGTGGTCCCATCCAACCCCTATGACGCCAAGGGTCTCCTGATCAGCGCTATCGAGGATGACGATCCGGTGATCTTTCTGGAGCCCAAGCGCATCTACAACGGCCCGTTCGATGGCCATCATGACCGGCCTATCCTGCCGTGGTCGAAGCATCCGGCCAGCGAGGCGCCGGAGGGCTACTACACCGTCCCCCTGGGCGAGGCGCGGACGATGCGCGCCGGTTCGGCGGTCACCGTGCTGGCCTATGGCACCATGGTTCATGTGGCCCTGGCGGCGGCCGAGGAGAGCGGCGTCGACGCCGAGGTGATTGATCTTCGCACCCTTTGGCCGGTGGATATCGAGGCCATCACCGCCTCGGTCCGCAAGACGGGCCGCTGCGTCATCGTCCATGAGGCCACCCGGACGTCCGGATTTGGCGCTGAATTGTCGGCGCTGGTGCAGGAGCGATGCTTCTACCACCTCGAGGCGCCCATCGAGCGGGTGGCCGGATGGGACACACCCTATCCGCACGCCTTTGAATGGGAGTATTTTCCCGGTCCCGGGCGCGTCGCCGCCGCCCTGAAGCGGACCGCGGAGGCCTAAAGGCCATGGGTCAATTCACCTTCAAACTGCCCGATGTCGGCGAAGGCACCGCCGAGGCGGAGATCGTCGCCTGGCACGTCGCCGTGGGTGACCGGATCGAGGAGGACGCGCCGCTCGTCGATGTGATGACCGACAA
>PMOM01000008.1:0-1505 GCA_003161535.1 Caulobacteraceae bacterium
CGCCGCCGCCGCGCCCGCCGCGCCGCCCGCCGCCCAGCGCATGGGGACGTGGGGTTTCGATCTGGCCGGCCGGGACCTTAGCGTCGCGCCGGGCGCCGACTTCTTCACCTACGCCAACGGAAACTATGTCAAGGCGCTGGTGATCCCGGCCGACCGCTCCCGCTACGGGACGTTCGATGCGCTCACCGTGCTCTCGGAAGAGCGGGTCCATAGCCTGCTCGACGAGGCCGCCGCCGCCACCGCTCCCAGCGGTGATGAGGCGCGGGTCGGCGGCTTCTACAAGGCGTTCATGGACGAGGGCCGCATCGAGGCGTTGGACGCAAAGCCCCTTGAGCCCGATCTGGCCGCCATCCGCGCGGCGACGACGCGGTCGGCCCTGGCGGCCCTGATGGGCAAGGCCAATACCGGCTATTTCGGATCCTTCTTCGGCGCGGGGATCAGCGCCGACGCCCGCGCGCCGCTGCGCTATGCGGTCTACCTCACGCAGGCAGGCCTCGGCCTTCCCGACCGGGACTACTATCTGCAAGCCAGCTTCGCGCCGCAGAAGGCCAAGTACGAGGCCTATGTGGCTCAGATGCTGAAGGCCGTGAACTGGCCGGACGCGCAAGGTCAGGCCAAGGCGGTGGTCGCCCTGGAGAGCGCCATTGCCCAGGTGAGCTGGACCAAGGTCGAGCAGCGTGACCCCGTGGCGACCTACAACGCCATGACCCCGGCGGAGCTGGCGGCGCTGGCCCCCGGCTTCGACTGGGCCGCTTATTTCGCCGCCGGCGATCTGGGCTCGGTGAACCGCGTGGTGGTGGGCGAGAAGACCGCGTTTGCCAAGATCGCGGCCATTTTCGCTTCGGCGCCCATAGCCACCCTGCAGGCATGGCAGGCTTTCACGGTGATCGACGCCGCCGCGCCCCTCCTCTCCAAGCGGTTCGCCGATGCGAGCTTCGAGTTCCGCAACAAGGCGATGAGCGGCCAGGCCGAGCAGAAGCCGCGCTGGAAGCGCGGCGTGGCGGCCGTCGACAACGGTGTCGGCGAGGCGGTGGGCAAGCTCTATGTGGCGCAATACTTTCCGCCGGAGTCCAAGGCGGCCATGGAGGCCCTGATCGGCGATCTGCGCGTCGCCCTGGCGGCGCGAATCTCGAAGGTGACCTGGATGAGTGAGGCCACCAAGGCCAAGGCGCTGGAAAAACTCTCCCTGCTCAATGTCAAGGTGGGCTACCCGGTCAAGTGGCGCGACTACAGCACACTGACGATCTCGCCCGAGGACATCTATGGCGACGTGGAGCGCTCGGCCGGCTTTGAGTGGATGCGCCAGGTGAGGCGTCTGGGTGACCCGGTGGACCGCACCGAATGGGGCATCACCCCGCAGACGGTGAACGCCTACTATTCGCCGACGGAAAACGAGATCGTCTTTCCCGCCGCCATCCTGCAGCCGCCGTTCTTCGATCCCAAGGCGGACATGGCCATCAACTTCGGGGCCATCGGCGGGGGGATCGGCCACGAGATGACCCACG
>PMOM01000008.1:1611-3515 GCA_003161535.1 Caulobacteraceae bacterium
TCGCCGACCTGGGCGGCCTGCTGCTGGGCCTGGACGCCTATCATGTGTCGCTGAAGGGCGCCCCCGCGCCCCTCATCGACGGGACCACCGGCGATCAGCGGGTCTTCCTGGGCTGGGCGCAGGTGTGGCGCGGCAAGGCGCGGGACGACGCCCTGCGCCAGCAGCTGGTCTCCAACCCCCACTCGCCGCCGCATGAGCGCGTCGACGGCGTGGTGCGCAACATCGACGCCTGGTACGCCGCCTTCGACGTGAAGCCCGGCGACGCGCTATACGTGGCCCCCGATCATAGAGTGCGGATCTGGTAGGCGGCGGAAATGAAAGGCCCGGCAGAACTTTCGTTCTTGCCGGGCCTGGGCTCCCGCCTTCAGTCGGGGGGGCGAAACAGTAGGCGGGAGACAGGAGGCAAACGCGGCGCCCCAGCCTGGGTTCCGCCGGCCGGCAAAAAAACTTTCTCAGGCCCGAAGCGAAGTTTTGCCTGATGCCGGCTGGGGATATCTTGCTATGAAAAAGCGAGAAACCGGGTCGCTGTCGGGGTGGCTAGCGGGCCTTCGCGCCTTTATCAGAATCTGATGGCAGGCATGGTCGTCATCCTACTGTTGGCGGCGTTGGCCGTCCTGGCCGGTGTCTATCTTGTGGCTCTGGCGCGGGCGGCGCGGGCGCGAGGCCAACTTCGGCCCAACCTGGAGAGCATTGGCCTTGGCGCGGTCACCAACTTCTTCGACACCCTGGGCATCGGTTCCTTCGCGCCGACCACGGCCTGGCTGAAGCTGCGCGCCATGGTTCCCGACGACTTCATCCCGGCCACCCTGAACGCCGGCCACGCCCTGCCCACGGTGGCCGAGGCGCTGATCTTCATCAACCTGGTCAAGGTCGATCCGCGACTCCTGGGGGCCTGCATCGCCGCCGCGGTGGCCGGCGCCCTGGTCGGCGCGCCCATCGCCGTGCGTCTGCCGGTCCGCATGGTGCAGGGGGTGGTCGGCGTGGCGCTGGTCATTGCCGCAGCGCTCTACGCCCTGAAAAATCTCGGGCTGATGCCGGCCGGCGGCACGGCCCTGGTCCTGCCGATGGGCTTCTTCGCCCTGGCCGTGGCGGCCCACTTCGTCATGGGCGCCCTGATGACCCTGGGCATCGGCCTCTACGCCCCCTCGCTGATCCTCTTGAGCCTCATGGGCCTCAATCCCACCGCCGCCTTTCCGATCATGATGGGCGCGTGCGCCTTCCTCATGCCGGTGAGCGGGGTGCGCTTCGTCGCCGCTCCGCGCATCGACCTGCGCGTCGTCATCGGCCTGGCCATCGGCGGCATACCGGCGGTTCTGCTGGCCGCCCTGGTGGTCAAGTCCCTGCCGCTGACGGCGCTGCGATGGGGAGTGGTGGTCGTGGTCCTTTACGCCGCCGTGATCCTCCTGCGTGCCGCCGCCCGACCCGGCGCGTCGACGATGAGCCAACCTTAGTGACGCGCGTCCCCAATCGCGTCTTCACCGCCCGGGCGCGGCCTCGTCGTAGAAGCGGGCCAGGTCGGCCTTCATGGAGGTGAGGGCCTGGGGATTGAGATAGACCATGTGCCCGGAGGGATAGTAGGCGAAGCGCAGATTGGCGCGCAGCGAGCGGTCGATCTGCATGTGGGCCAGGTCGTATTCGGTGCCGAAGAAGGGCGTCGCCAGGTCGTAGATCCCGTTGAGCGAATAGACCAGCAGATGCGGATTTTCCCGTATCGCCGCCGACAGGTCGAGCGCCACGTCGGCTTCGGTGGTGTTGTCGCCGCCGCCGCGCTGGCCCGGCGCGGCGTGGCGGAAGTCCCAATGCAGATCCCGCGAATAGTGTGTCGGCCGATAGGTCAGGTCGGTCGAGTAGCCGAGGTCGCGGGCCAGATAGTCATGAAAAGCGGCGACGAAGGCGCCGGTGAT
>PMOM01000081.1 GCA_003161535.1 Caulobacteraceae bacterium
GTCTTTGCAGCAGGCGCGAATAGCCCCGGTTGTTGAGCACGATGGCCGCCCCGGCCGATTGCGACAAGGCCTGAGCATAGGCCGCCTCCGCCTGCGTCCAGTCGTCCCTCGCGTCGTACTCGCCGCCAAGCGCGTTCCAGGCTCGCCAAGCGGTTGGCGCCTCCGCCACGGCCTTTTTCAGCGTCGCCAAGGCTTCATCCGCGCGGCCCAGCAGCGACAGGGCGATGCCCTCGCCTTCCAGGGCCCGCGCCCGCTCGGCGGCGACGGCGTCGATCTGCCGATAGTCGGCCAAGGCCTCGGTGTAGCGACCCAGCGCCAGGCCCAGATCGCCGCGCAGCCGGGTCAGCCGCGGAGTCTTGGGGCTGCTCACGGCCGCTTCATCAAGCATCCTGGCGGCGTCCAGATAGCGATGCTCGTCCAGGGCGGTCTGGATCTCGGCGAGGGCGGTGTCGGGCAGCATGGCGGCGGATGGGGCGGGGCGGCTGAACAGGCGGGCCTGGGCGGGTCCCGCGCCAAGCGCGGCCGCCAGCAGCAAGCCAAGGCCGAGGCGCGCGCGGAGGGTCATCTAGTCGCCCCCCACCGCCCACCGCGCGTCCGGCTGAGAGTGAAATGGCGCCCGCGCGCTCCTGCCCTGCAACTCGAGGGAATAGGCGAGGTTGCCAGCGACGATGGCCGAGGTCGGGTCGATCGCCCGGGCCTGGCGATAATAACGCTCGCTCAGGTCGAACCGTCCGAGCTTGTCATAGACCACGCCAAAAGCGTTCAGCACACGCACGTCGCCCGCCTTGCGAAGGCGGGCGGCCTGCAGGAAATCCAGGGCGCCGGCGTAGTCGCGCCGATGAATGGCCGACACCGCGCCAGCATAGTCGGCATCGTCCATCGCCGTGGGCGAATCGGAGGTCGGCCGCACGGCGCGCACATGCGCCCAGCGGGCCTGAGGGGCAAATAAGGCGCAGGCGGTCGTCGTCGTCGCCAGCATGCCAAGGACGACGGAGGCGCGCAGAGTGCGCGAAAAGGACACAGGGCGCTTCAATGTCTGCCGGCCAGGGCCGGGGCAAGGACGCGCACCACTCCGATGATCGCCGGCAACAGCAACGCGGCCATGATCACCGGCAGGATGCAGGCGGTGAGCGGGATGGTCATCAGGACCGGAATGCGCATGGCCTTTTCCTCGGCCCGCAGAAACCGCGTCTCGCGCATCTCGGTGGAAAAGGTGCGCAGGGTCTGGCCGATGCTGACGCCCAGGGCGTCGGTCTGGATGAGCAGGCCGACGAAGGACCTGATGGTATCAACGCTGGCGCGTTCGGCCATGGCGCGCAGGGCTTCGGCCCGCCCGCGACCGGCGCTCAATTCCCGGGCGAGGCGCCCGAAGCTCTTGGACACCATGGGATGGGACTCGTGGACCTCCTGGCCGACGCGCACGAAAGCGGCCTCGATGCCGAGTCCGGCCTCCAGGCAGACCACCAGCAGGTCCAGGGCGTCGGGAAACTCGTGCTCCAACTGGGCGCAGCGGGCGTTCGACCGGTTGCGGATGAAAAAGCGTGGAGCGACCAGACCCAGGCCACAGAGGCCCATGGCGACGAAGCTGGGCATCGCGCCCGTCATCGGCTTGTCCGACATGGACTGACTGACCAGAAAGGCGATCGGCAGGCCGACCGCCAGCAGGAAGCGGAAGATCACATACCAGACCGGCGCGGCGGGATGATCGAAGCCGGCCACCGCCAGGTCCTGGCGAAGCTTGCCGTAATCCTTGGAATCGCTCAGCGAGGTCGATGACCGAACCCAGCGCAGAACCGGGTTCCTGAACGTATAGACCTTCAGCAGCGCCCTGGCGGTTTTCCTCATCATGGGAAAGCCGAGGCGGCGGCGGATGTGCAGGAACACCTGCAACCCGCGCGCGGTGACCATGGTCAGGGCGACCACCAGGATGAAGATGACGATCTCGATGATCAGGCTGAGGGTCATCGCGGGGCTTCTAGTATTTGAAGTTGATGATGCGGTGGATCATGATCCACCCGATGAAATACAGCGCCAGGATACCGGCGACCCACGGCCAGAACGCCGGATCGGAGAACTTGTCGGTATAGTATTTGGGATTGATCAGGAGCTGGAACCCGACCATCCCCGGCGGCAGGGCGCTGAGCAGATATGCCGAAGCCTTGCCTTCGCTGGCCAAGGCCTTGACGCGCTTGCCAAGGGTGTTTCGTCCACGAATCAAGGTGGCCAGTCCATTGAGTATCTCGGCCAGATTGCCGCCGGTCTCCGACTGCACGCCCACGGCGACGGCGAAGTAATGAGCGTCCTGCGAACCGGTGCGGCGGGCGAAGTTGACCAGGGCTTCCTTGAGCTCGGCGCCGTAGGTGGTCTCATCGACGATCAGGCCGAATTCCGAACCCACCGGATCGCCCATCTCCGAGGCGGCCAGTTGCACCGCGGCGATCACCGGATGGCCCGCGCGAATGGCCCGGTTGATGATGTCGAGCGCCAGAGGAAGTTGCTCCTCGATGAGCTTGAGCCTTTTGTTGCGCTTGCCGCGCACCCACCATCCGACGCCCAGGATGGCCAAGCCGCTGGCCCCCACCAGAGACGTCACCCCGTTCAGCAGCAGGCTCGATCCGCCGCCGGCCCGCACCAGCCCCAGGGCGATGAACCACAGCAGCACGGCGATGCCGGCGGTAATCGCCACCAGGCGAAGAGGGCTGATCGATAGGCCGGCCTGACGCCGATAGATGTCGATCTTGGTGTACAGATCGAGCATGCGCACGCCGCCGACATTGGGAACGGAAGTCTTGCGCACCAGGGCGGAATAGACCTGTTCGCGCGTCAGGCCCGAGTCGAGCATGGTCAGGCGGCGGTTGACCCGGCGCGACCGGTCGCCGGCGGCGAAGAACATTCCGGCCAGGACCTGGAAGATCGACGCCACGACGATGAAGACGACGACATAGAGCAGCGGCGCGAAGACGGAGGGCATGCTAACGCGCTCCGTTCACCGTCGCGGCGTGGCGGGGAAGATCAAGCGACATCAAAGAGACTTTCGGCTCGGCGCGAACATCCCCGCCGGCAGTTCGATGCCCCGGGCCTGGGCCAGATCCATGAATTTCGGCCGCACGCCAGTGGTCTCGAATTCCCCGGACACCCCGTCGATTTCATTCCAGCCCTGGCGACGGAAACGGAAGATCTCCTGCATGGAAATCACCTCGCCCTCCATGCCGACCAGTTCGGTGATCGACACCACGCGGCGGCGACCGTCCTCCATCCTCTCCACCTGGACGACGACATTGATGGCCGAGGCGATCTGCTGGCGGATCGAACGCGAGGAGATTTCCAGCCCGGCCATGCCGATCATCTGTTCGAGACGGGTCAAGGCGTCGCGCGGAGTGTTGGCGTGAACGGTGGTCATCGAGCCGTCGTGGCCGGTGTTCA
>PMOM01000264.1 GCA_003161535.1 Caulobacteraceae bacterium
GCCGACGGTGCGGTTGCGCAGCGTCGCCTTGGTGAGCGGGTAGTTACGCTCCAGCCATTTGCCCGCTCGTAAATATCTCTCGGCTTGAGGAAATTCGCGCACCGTGCACAACAGCAGCCCGAGCGCGGTATCGGCGACCTCTTCGGTCAGCACGTCGGGCGTATTGGTCAGGACCACGTTGTGCGCGGCGGCCCATTTGACGTCCATGTGGTCGTAGCCGACGCCGAAGCTCGAGACGATTTCGAGGTTCGGGAAACGCGCCATCAGGTCGCCAGGAATTTTGCATGCCGTGTCGCTGCAAGCGATGGCGCGCACGTGCGAATGGCCCGCGATAAAGGCGTCAGGGTCTTTGGCCGCGGCGACCTTATGCACGATGCAGATCGCGTCCAGACCTTTCACGACGACAGGTTTGAGCGGGCCGATCAGCATTACCTCGGGCTTGTCGGTGGTCATACTTTATCCTCTCGTCACACGAGCATGGTCACCGGCATTTCCACAAAAGCTTTGAACGCGGCCAATAGCTCGGCGCCGATGGCGCCGTCGAGCACGCGGTGGTCGCAAGACAGCGTGACGGCGAGCATGCTGGCGAAGGCAACGCCGCCGTCCGGTTTTTCGATCGCCTGCCGGCGCGCGGCGCCGACCGCGAGGATCGTGGCGTGCGGCGGGTTGATGATGGCCGAGAACTCGCGCACGCCGTACATGCCGAGATTGGAGATCGAGAAGGTCCCGCCCTGGTACTCCTCGGGCTTCAGCTTGCGCGCGCGGGCGCGTTCGGCCAGGTCCTTCATTTCCCGGGCGATCTGGGCCACTCCCTTGGTCTCGGCGGCGCGGACGATGGGGGTTATCAGTCCTCCCTCGATGGCCACGGCGACGGCGATGTCGGCGTGGTGGTGCAGGGCGATTCCCTCTGGGGTGTAGCTGGCGTTGGCGGCCGGCACGCGTCTGAGCGCCGCGGCGGCGGCCTTGATGACCATGTCGTTGACGCTGACCTTGGCGCCTTCGGCCTCAAGCATGGCGTTGATGCTCGCGCGCGCGGCGAGCAGGGCGTCGATCTCCATATCGATCGTGAGCGGAAAGTGCGGCACGTCGCGGAAACTCTCTGTCATCCGCCGCGCGACGGTCTTCTTCATTCCATCCAGCGCGATCAGATCATAGGACCCGGCGGCGATGCCCATCTGTTCGAGGGATCTGGCCGCCTGAGGCGCGGGGCCGACCGCGGCGGCGGCCGAAGCAGCCGGCGGCGCCGCCACGCCTTCCAGGTCCCGCCGGATGATGCGTCCGTGCGGACCCGAGCCCTTCACCGTAGCCAGATCGACACCGCTGCGCGCGGCCAAGCGCCGGGCCAGGGGCGAGGCCAGGATGCGGTGGTCATCGGCGGCTTTGACCGGCGCCGCGCCGCCCGCGCCATTTCGCGGCGTTCCTGCTTGCGGGGGCGCGGGACGAGTCTCGACGACGGGGGCAGACTTCGCCTTGTCCTCACCCTTCTGGGGAGCGGGCGGCCGAGGCGACGGCGAAGCCGACGTCGAAGCAGCCTTGGCGGCCGGCGCCTCCCCCTCCCCCTTCAACCGGGCGATCGGCGTATTGACCTTGACCTCTTCAGTCCCCTCGGCGACCAGCAGGGCATCCACCACCCCCTCGTCCACCGCCTCGACCTCCATGGTCGCCTTGTCGGTCTCGATCTCGGCAATCACGTCGCCGCTCTTTACAGAATCGCCAACCTTCACATGCCACTTGGCGAGCGTGCCCTCCTCCATCGTCGGAGATAGCGCCGGCATCAAAACGTCGGTCACGCCGCGCTTTCCAGATAGACGTCCGTGTAAAGCTCGCCAGGCTCAGGCTCGGGGGCGGCGCGGGCGTATTCGGCGGCGTCGGCGATGGTCGCCTTGATTTCCGCGTCGATAGCCTTGAGGGCTGCCTCCTTGGCCATCCCGCTCGCCTCCAGGCGCTCCTGAAGCTGCTCGATCGGATCGCGGGTCTTGCGCACCTCATCGATTTCCTCGCGGGTGCGGTACTTTCCAGGATCGCTCATCGAATGGCCACGATAGCGGTAGGTTTTCATCTCCAGAATGAACGGCCCCTTGCCGGAGCGGGCGTGTTCCGCGGCCTTCAATCCAGCCGCGCGCACCGCCATCACATCCATGCCGTCGACTTCCGCGCCGGCGATGTTGAAGCTGGCGCCGCGCTTGTAGAGATGAGTTTCGCTGGATGAACGCTTGAGGCTGGTGCCCATGGCGTATTGGTTGTTCTCGATCACATAGACAGCTGGCAGGCGCCACAGCTCGGCCATGTTGAAACTCTCATAGACCTGCCCCTGGTTGGCGGCGCCGTCGCCAAAATAGACAAAGGCCACGCGGCCGTCATCGCGGTAGCGATTGGCCAGGGCCAGACCCGTGCCAAGGCTGACCTGGGCTCCGACGATGCCATGGCCGCCGTAGAAGCCGGCCTCGGTGGAAAACATGTGCATCGAGCCGCCCTTGCCCCGGGAGACGCCCGCCGCGCGACCGGTCAGCTCGGCCATCACGGACTTGGGATCCATGCCGGCGGCCAGCATGTGGCCGTGTTCACGATAGCCGGTGATCACCTGATCGCCCGGCTGCTTCACCGACTGCATGCCCACCGCGATGGCTTCCTGGCCGATGTACAGGTGACAAAATCCGCCAATCAATCCCATGCCATAGAGCTGGCCGGCCCGCTCCTCGAAGCGCCGGATGAGCAGCATCGAGCGGTAGAAGCCGAGCAACTGGGTTTTGTCGCCGGAAGGCGACTTCGCCGCCGCCTTGCGCGCGGGAGGGGACCGGTCGATCTTCGAGGCGCCTCTTTGCGCCATGCGCGCCTCCGCCGCAGCTCAACCGCCATGCGCGGCCAAGCTAGGCTCAGCCGCGGCCGGGTGTCAGACGGATCACATAGTCTCTGGGATCGACAAAGCCCAGCAGGACGTGCGCCCGCTCCTCAAGAAGATCGGCCGAGAGGTTGTCATCGCGCAGGAACCGCGCGCGCGCTTCCAGATCGGCGCGCTCCGCCCGCAAGCGGCGCAACTCGTCTTGTTTTTCGGCGTAGGTCTCGCGGCGTTGACGCGACAGCAGCAGGCCACGGTCTCCCGTCAGCGCGTGGAAGCCGAAGTAGAAAATCAGGAACGCCAGGGCGGCGGTGGGAATGTAGGTCTGAAAGCGGGAGAACACCGGAGACTCAATGGTTTGCGGAGCGTAAGCTCACTTTATCGTCGGCGCCCTTAAGGAGTGACTAACGCGTCTTATCTGGCGGCTCTATGGGTCTTCGAATCCAGGCGTTTTAGCGCGCGTCCCCCGGCGTAGAGCGCCTGATCGCCCAATTGCTCTTCGATGCGCAGGAGCTGGTTGTATTTCGCCAGGCGGTCGGACCGTGAAAGCGAGCCGGTCTTGATCTGTCCGCAGTTGGTGGCGACCGCCAGATCGGCGATCGTGGCGTCCTCGGTCTCGCCCGAGCGATGGCTCATCACGCAGCTGTAGGCGGCTTTCTTGGCCAGATCGATGGCCTCGAGAGTCTCCGACAGCGTCCCAATTTGATTGACCTTAATGAGAATGGAGTTGGCTACCCCGCGGGCAATGCCATCCGCCAGTCGGGCCGGATTGGTGACGAAGATGTCATCGCCCACCAGTTGCAGCTTGTCGCCAAGGGTTTGGGTCAGCAATGTCCAGCCCTCGAAATCGTCCTCGGCGCAGCCGTCCTCTATGGAAACGATGGGGAATTTGGCCGCCAGGCCGGCGAGATAGTCCACCATGCCGGCGCCATCCAGCACCTTGCCTTCGCCTTTGAGGTGATAGCGGCCGCGTTTGAAGAACTCGCTGGCCGCGGGATCCAGGGCGAGGTGGAAGTCCTCGCCGGCGCGGTAGCCCGCCGCCTTGCCGGCCTGGACGATGAAGGAAAGCGCCGCCTCGGCGCTGGCCAGATTGGGCGCGAAGCCGCCCTCATCGCCGACGTTGGTGTCGTGGCCGGCATCCTTGAGCGCCTTTTTCAGGGCATGGAATATCTCGGCGCCCATGCGCAGGGCTTCCGAAAATGTCTCCGGGCCGGTGGGCAGGATCATGAATTCCTGGATGTCGATGGGATTGTCGGCGTGTGCGCCGCCATTGATGATGTTCATCATCGGCAGAGGCAGGACGCGGGCGCTCACCCCGCCGACATATTTGTAGAGCGGCAGGCCCGCCGATTGGGCCGCCGCCTTGGCGGTCGCCAGACTGACGCCCAGAATGGCGTTGGCGCCCAGCCGGCTTTTGTTTGGTGTGCCATCAAGCTCGATCAGCAAGGTGTCGAGCCGGCGCTGATCTTCGGCCTCGGCGCCGGAAAGGGCGTCGAAGATTTCGACATTGACCGCCGCCACCGCTCCCAGGACTCCCTTGCCGCCATAGCGCTTCGCGTCGCCGTCGCGCCGTTCCACCGCCTCGTGCGCCCCGGTCGAGGCTCCCGACGGTATGGCCGCCCTGCCGAAGGCGCCGTCTTCGAGGGTGACATCCACCTCCACGGTGGGGTTGCCCCGGCTGTCGAGGATTTCGCGAGCGAGGATGTCGACGATTTCGGTCATGCGGGCGTCCTGGTCGCGGGTGGGCGTCGCGGCGGCCGAGACTTCGGAGCCGTCGCGCGCCCTAGTCTTCTTTCACCGTCAGAACCTGCCGGCCCTTGTACATGCCGGTCTTCAGGTCGACGTGGTGCGGGCGGCGCAACTCGCCGCTGTCCTTGTCCTCGATGAAGCTGTTGGCGCCCAGGGCGTGGTGCGAGCGGCGCATGTTGCGCCGGGAGGGGGACACTTTTCGCTTGGGAACGGCCATCGTGAGGAATCTTTTGCTGGGCTGGACAAAACAAAAGGCGGCGGCCGCTCGGCCGCCGACCTGAGGGGGCGTCTATGGCGTAAAATACCCTCCGCTTCAAGCCGCGCCCCGCAGGCGCCGAGGCGCCGCCCGCCGCCACGCCAGCTCAAGGATGCTTTCCAGCAGCGCGTCCCGCGCCGATCCATAGTCCACGTAGGTCGCGCCTCTGCGGCCCCAATATCCGGACACAGGCGCCATCAGATCCGGATATCCCTCGCAGAAGTTGTGCTGGTCCTCGGGGTCGAGCTTGACCATCAAGCGCGTCGGCTCGCGCCGCAGCGTGCCGAAGATTTTGCCGGCCACTCGGAACGAAGGAACGCCGTGATGGTCCTGCTCGACCGCCTCGGGCAAGGCCAGCGCGATCGCCTTGACCTGATCGAAACAGGCCATGGCGACCCGTCAGACCAGCCGGCTCTGCTCCACGGCCGCCGCGATGAAGCTGGCGTAGAGCGGATGAGGCGCGAAGGGGCGGCTCTTGAGCTCGGGGTGGAACTGCACGCCGATGAACCAGGGGTGGTCGACGCGTTCGACGATTTCGGGAAGCAGGCCGTCCGGAGAAATGCCGGTCATCTTCAGGCCGGCGGCCTCGAAGCCCTCGCGATAGCGCATGTTCACCTCATAGCGGTGGCGATGGCGTTCGCTGATGGTGAGTTCGCCATAAAGCTCGGCGACCTTCGATCCGGCCGTGAGCACCGCGTCATAGGCGCCCAGGCGCATGGTGCCGCCCAGATCGTCGCCAAGGGCGCGAACCTCGCGGCGATTGTCGCGTGTCCATTCGGTCATCAATCCGACGGCCGGCTCGCAGGTCGGACCAAACTCGCTGGAAGACGCCTTGGCGACGCCGGCGACGTTGCGCAGCGCCTCGATCACCGCCATCTGCATGCCAAAGCACACCCCGAAATAAGGCACGCCCCGCTCGCGGGCGAACTGGGCGGCGCGGATCTTGCCTTCCGCCCCGCGCTCGCCAAAACCGCCGGGGACCAGAATGCCGTGGACTCCCTCCAAGCGGGTAGCCGCCGCGCCCTCCTCTCCCTCGAAGGCCTCGCTCTCGACCCAGTCGAAATTGACCCGCACGCGATTGGCGACGCCGCCATGAATCAATGCTTCAATCAGCGACTTATAGGCATCTTTCAAGACGGTGTACTTGCCAACCACGGCGATTGTCACCTCGCCGTCGGGGTGGGTCAGGCGATCGGCGATCTCTTCCCAGCGCGTCAGATCGGGCGGTGGCGCATCGCGGATGCCGAAGACGTCCAGGACCTCGGCGTCGAGGCCAGCCCGGTGATAGTCGAGCGGCACCGCGTAGATGCTCGACGCATCCATGGCCTGGATGACCGCCGATGGGCGCACATTGCAGAACAGCCCGATCTTGCGTTGCTCCTCGGGCGGGATCGGCTGCTCGCATCGACATAGCAGCACGTCCGGCTGGATGCCGATGGAGCGCAGTTCCTTGACCGAATGTTGCGTGGGCTTGGTCTTCATCTCGCCGGCGGTCTTGATGAAGGGCAGCAGCGTCAAATGCACGAAACAGGTATCGCCGCGCGGCAATTCCTGGCCAAGCTGGCGGATGGCTTCAAAGAACGGCAGGCCCTCGATGTCGCCCACCGTGCCGCCGATCTCCACCAGCACGAAATCCACCCCCTCCCCCGGATCGGCCAGGACGAAGCGCTTGATCTCGTCGGTGACGTGGGGAATGACCTGGACGGTGGCGCCCAGATAGTCGCCGCGCCGCTCTCGCTCCAGAATCGTCTGATAGATCTGTCCGGTGGTGATGTTATCGGCGCGCGTGGCCGAGACACCGGTGAAGCGCTCATAGTGTCCCAGATCCAAGTCGGTTTCGGCGCCGTCATCGGTGACGAACACTTCGCCGTGCTGATAGGGGCTCATCGTCCCAGGGTCGACATTGAGATAGGGGTCGAGCTTGCGCAGCCGGACCGTGTAGCCACGGGCCTGCAGCAGCGCGCCGAGCGCTGCGGAAGCGAGACCCTTGCCAAGGGAGGAGACCACGCCGCCGGTGATGAAAATATACCGCGCCATGGGGCCCAACGTTTAGCGCGCGGCGTTCGATTCGACGAGCGATTTTCC